>JANXCJ010000206.1 GCA_025060275.1 Bacteroidia bacterium
CATTACTGTGGCGAATCGCCATAGCCGCTCATAGTTTTGCCGGCTCTCTACTAAAGCAGCACTCGCACTCAATAGCATCATTATGGGAGCTTCTACTACCAAAGCAATCGTAAAAGCTATACCAAAAGCAGCCAGGTTCCAGGTAGCTTCCGGCATCCTGCTTATAACGCGTAGGATGAAAGGTCCTTCTAGCGCCATCATAAGCCAATTCAAGGCGAGAGGTAGCCATACTCGCCCCACTATGTACATGCGAGGCTCTTGAAGAAGGGGGATAGTCTTAGAGAGTAAATTACTCACTCCTGACTTTCTGCTTTTTTTCTCCCTCTTTCATGATATGCTCTAAGATACTTAAGGGAGTATAGCCTGCCAAGAGAGCCTGATGAAAGAAAACCGTAGCAGGTGTAAGCCCAGGTAGTGCATTGATCTCTATAGGCCAGAATTCCACTTCTCCTTCTCCTATTAAGCGTACAAACCCATCTATGCGGGCATACCCATGGATACCTACCATCTCTGCTATCTTTTCGGCTTTTTTTTGAATTATCTCTATAGCCTTCTGGTTTGCCTGGGGGTCCTTAGGATATAAGCGAGCGGGAGTGATGTTCTGTCCTGCCCCTGCCAAAAATTTCTCTTCTAGGCGTAGAATTTCTCCTGCTTTCACTGTCTCACTGGGCAGAAAAGCCTGATAATCTACTTTCTCTCCCTCTGTATGCGTTATGACCCCAATAGTGATTTCTATCCACTCAGGTCCATGAAGATACTTCTCAAATAATGCTTCCCCCTTCATAGGAAATAGCTCGCCGGGCTGAACATGTAATGCCTCTCGGAGATCGGGAGATAACGGTTCTGCATCTCTAAATATAGCCTGTAAATAGGCATACACCGATTCTGAATTAGAGAGGATGCGCACCCCATTACTACATCCTTCATCTACAGGCTTCCCCACGACTGGATATTCCTTTACAACTTCCTCTATCAGGGAAACCACTGCTTGCGGGCTATGGCGCCAACTCTCTCGGCTAACTTTTAGGTGAGAAGGTACATTTACCCCTTTATCCTTTAGAAAAGCATAAGTTGCATATTTATCCATAGTGAGGGCACACACTGAGGGATGGCTGCCATTATAGGGTAATCTGAGTTTCTCTAAAAGGCTTTGTACAGTACCATCTTCACCTGGACGCCCATGTAAAGCCAAAAACACGAAATCCACCTCATGCGAAAGCTTTTCCCACGGAAAGGGCTGTGCCCCATACGTTGTTACAAGAGAATATGAGTCTTGAAGAGCCCGAAGCCGCTGGCGAGTGCGAAAAGTAACCTCCGGAATCTCCTGACTATCCAAAGCTCGTGCCACATCGTCTGCATTGTCTTT
>JANXCJ010000207.1 GCA_025060275.1 Bacteroidia bacterium
CCGAAGGGAGCTTGTCTCTAAGCTGCTTTAGCAAATCCATTGCACTCCGAAGATAGGGGTTCGCTATCAGAATATCAGAGACTTCCAAAGTAGCCGAGAGGCTTTACTCTACGAATTAGCGTTACCTCCACTTAGGGGACACACATCTTGTTTCTAAGAAAACAATTCCTTAATCCTTCAAATGAACTTTCTCAACTTGCGGAGAAACACGAATTTACCTGAAGTGTTGTACTATCTTTTCTATTCCATCCTCTAATTTTCCGCCGTAATCCTTGTATTTCTGCAGTTCCCTCGGAGAAAGAGACAGCCAGTAGGTATCTTTTCCTTCCTTTCCACCATGCTGAGGAGTGGCGTAACGAAGAGCCTCGCTCTTAGGAAAAATCCATAGGTGGGCTTCTTGGGGTGAGAGACCTAAACATAGCAGGAGATCATAGGGTTGATTTCGCAACTGCTGAAACTTATACACTCCTGTATGCCAAAGTGTAGAGAACTTGACTTCTATCCGGATATTACGATTAGGACCTCTGGCGAGAATATCGTAATCAGAAGTGCCACACGGCCACTTAATCTCCCAACCTGTCGGAGCTATCTTCCTAAGCAGTTCGCATGCAAGATGCTCACCCAGCTTGCCTAATGTTCTGGAAGGTAGGGAATGCAACCATCTAAAGGGACTATTTTCCCACTTCTCCAGCCCTTTACTATACTTGGCTTTCAATGAGTCAGCTACTTCAATCAGCGTGGAAAAGTAATCCATACTTCCTAAGTTTCCTGCGAGAATAAGTCTTTGTCTGGCTTCCCTTTCGGCTCATATCCCACCCATAAGACCTTCGCCCCTCTTTCTGCAAACCTTTTCTCCATCACTTCCAGCGCTGGTAGGTGATTATCTACCAAAATAAATCGCCTACCCAGTTCTAAAGCGGCTATCCCCGTCGTCCCACTGCCCGCAAAAAAATCCAACACAATCCCCCCCTTTGGCGAGGAGGCTTGAATGATACGGCGTAAGATACCCAAGGGCTTCTGCGTTGGATAGCCTGTCTTCTCTCGGCTATTCGTGCCTACAATCGTGTGCCACCAGACATCGGTAGGGACTTTGCCGCGCTGAGCCTT
>JANXCJ010000208.1 GCA_025060275.1 Bacteroidia bacterium
CGTATCCTCCTTGTCCGATAGCAGAATAGCGTGAAAATTTTTTTTAGGCAAACTGCTTATAGCCTCCCTTAGTAGCTTCTTCCCGAGGGCTAAGTATAAACCTGTATCGCGTCTATGAGAAGCCTCATAAAGGCGCTCATAAAACTTAGGCGGATGGGGCAGAAGGGGCATCTGCAGAGTGTAGGCGCTGCTGCAAACGCTTAAGCATGGATTGCGTACGTTCTATTTGAGCCTGAGTTTCATTTATTTTTTGTTCTAATTCCTGTCTGAGTGGTTCACTGCCTTTACCCTTTGCTAAAAGGGCAATCGTATTACGATATCCTTGAAGGTCGTGCTTGTATCGGGCTAACTGACTCTTGAGAGACTCTACACTTCTTCTAATCTGTTGGGGGGATTGATGAGCTATTTGGGCAGAAAACCATGCATCTTGAAGCTGCTCTTCAGAGAAGCCTGTAGCTGTGAGGAAGCGCTGAATGGCCTGTCTATGCCGATTCTGGAGCCGCTCCCTATGGGTAGGCGCTACCTCCCCTACTTGATCATAGGCTACTAACTTTTCTACAAATTCTCCCAGCTTTTCTGGTGTAGCATTCGTACTCAACTCATCCATCTGATTGAGCAAAAGGATGCGCTTCTCTAAGTTTTCAGCCAATTTATGCGCATGAGCCTTCTGTGCTTCCCGTATCTTCTGTCCTAATTCTGCAATCTCCT
>JANXCJ010000209.1 GCA_025060275.1 Bacteroidia bacterium
AAGGGCTGATATACACCTTTATGCCCCTCATAGCGAAGTGTTGTGCCACAGCTTCCGCAAACTTGCCCGCCATGAACCGGCAATCATAACCCAGCATGACCTTAGGTTGGGGGTATTGCTGGAGAAGCCAACGGGCGGTACCTTCTACCACCCGACTTAGCTGGTCAAAAGTGAAGTCCTTCGCAATAATCCCGCGCCAACCATCCGTGCCAAAGCGAATAGGCTTCATGGCACAAAGTTAGCGCCGTAGCCCCACCAGGACTCGAACCTGGATCTTGAGCTCCGGAGGCTCACGTTCTATCCCTTGAACTATGGGGCCTCGCGTGCAAAGATATAAAAGAAGCTGGACAATAACCCGTACCTTTGGGGAGTGCGCACAGCTCTGCGTATCTTAGCTTATGGCCGCCCTGTTCAATCCCGCTTGTTTATAGCCCTCCTGGCTTTTCTCTTCTTCAACCTCTTCAATGTCTTTTCCCTAACGCTCATCATTCCTTTCTTAGAGATTCTCTTTGCCCAAAGCGCCGACCCAGCCCCCTTACCCTCCTCTTTCTCCATAGAAGGCTGGAAAAAATATCTATTCTATCAGCTCTATCTCTTTCGCCAAGAGAAAGGTGCCAGTAATGCCCTTATTTACTTTAGTTTAGCGATAGCTTTAGCTA
>JANXCJ010000020.1 GCA_025060275.1 Bacteroidia bacterium
TTGCGAATTTTGTACACTTCTATGTTTATCTCTTGCAGGGCTTCTGCTCTGGCGGAGCCTCGGTCTATTATACCTATGAGGGGGACATTTTTCTCCTTCAAGAAGGTAGCTATGGCTGCCGCTAAGCGCCCCTGCCCTGAGTAAGCTATAGCGCAGATGGACATGGATCGAGCTTTTTACGAGCAAATGTAGCTTCCTCTGATAGTCCTAAGCTCTCCGCTGCAGCTGCATAACTCTCCCACAAAAGCTGATCGTAGGGATTCACCTCTAATACTTGACTTAGGTATGTATAGGCCTCCTCTTTTTTACCGTCTTGAAGAAGAACTCGCACCCATGCAGTTTGTGCAAGAGGATGGAGGGGGAACTGGGCTAATACGCCTTTTATCAGTTCAAGCGAGGGAGAAACTTGCAGCATAAGCGTAGAGAGTATGAGAGAGTCAGCTCGCTCTCTTAGGTACTTCCTTGTAGAGTCTACCCATGCTAAGCTTTGGTCTCTCCTCCCTTGTTTCCATCTGATTTCTGCCATAAGCGCGCGCAAGCGCACAGAATGTGGCACTCTTTGAAGTCCTGCAACAATATTTTCTTCTGCGCCTGCGGTGTCTCCCTGTAAGAGGAAAAGACGGGCTACCCATTCGTAGGGTGAATCGTACTTGACTCCTCTATCTATCCAGGGTCGCAGGACTGTAACAGCAGTTTGAATATCCTGCTTATAGAAGGCATATTGTCCAAATCTGAGGTAGTCAGCATCCTCCCAGCTCTGATAAGGGTGAATAAAAGAAGCTTCTTGAAGTTGACCCGAGGCAGCTAATAGGACAGCCGCTTCCTTGCGCCCATCCCCTTCCAGAGGGGGATAGGTAGCCCATAAGCGGCTAGTAAGCGAATAGGCAGCCTCTAAACACCCCGCATCCCCTAAGGCATAGCCTGCATATAAAGAATCAAGGGGGGTCTTCGCTTCTAAAAAGATTTCGGCGGCGCGCCGTGATAGTCCCTCTTCTTGAAGGGCTATACCTAAATACCGAAGTAAGCGAGGGGCTAATTCAGCATCATGATGCTGAAAATAAACTAAAAATTTCTGTGCTTCTGCAAAGGCCCTATGTCGTACCAGTGTGACAAAGCGTCCTACAGCACTGGTATCGGTTTTTCCTCCTACCCATTGGCTATTCCAGCCCTGCTGAGGCGTAAAACTAAGTGTATCTAATACTCCCATTAGGTATAGGTAGAGCAGGTTCTCTTCAATGACTGGATTAGCTGGAGGATTAGAAGCAAGCTCGCTCGCTACGCGAGCTGCCCATGCGGGCTTTCCATAACGAGCATAAAGGAGAGCTAAATGGAGGTAGTACTGCGGCTTGTGAGGGGCGTATCGTATGGCTTCTTTCCAGTAGTAAGCGGCTGAGTCTAACAGACCCCTCTTGTAGAAGGCAAATGCAATCTGATTGTATAGAATGTCTGTACTGCTAAAACGGCTATGGTAGCTCTGAAGGGTCTGTATGGCTCTTACGGGTCTGTCCAGCGCCAACCATACTAAGGAAGCTTGAAGTGCAGCGGGTAGAAAAGGCTTGCTCAGAAGAGCACGCTCGTATCGCTCACAAGCTTTCTCTGCAATTTGAGTCTCTTGTGCTTCTAATCGGCCTAAGTTGTAGTTAGCTTTCGCTTCATACGGTAAAAAGAGTACTACCTCCTCGTAAGCGGCTCGTGCAGCTTGCCAATCACCTTTTACAAGTGCAGATTCGGCCTTAAGCACTGCATACAGCCGGGTGGGGAGCCGAGAGGTGGGCCAGTCGTTCCTTGCTTCAAAGAATACCCATGTGCCCACTTGAAGAAAATAAACAAGCCCTAATGGAAGATATGTGCTCCGATAAAGCTCCCAGTAGGACATTCGGCGCGCCTTCCACAGAGGGTGGAAGTTGACCCCGATATATATCGCCATGGCTACAAGACCTGGTAGGGCCGCTCCCCATGCGAATAGAGCTATTCTATAAGTGTAAAGGTCCTGATGATTCAGCCCCTGGTATCCTAGTGGAGCTGCGCTGAGAAGGATAACCCCAGCCCACCCCCATAGGAAAGCTGCAGGCTCTCTAAATCCGCCTGCCCACAGTGGATAAAAAGGCTGTAGACTACTAAAGCCTAATCCGACTCCGATAAGCATCAGAACGAGCCCTGAGGTATAAGCGGCTTCTTGAGGTAAAATCAGAAGAAGCAAGCTGGCTGTTCCCATAAAAAGCGCAAGGACCGCATACCCTCCGAAACCTGCCCTCATACGGCTGAGGAAATAAACGCCTAAACCCCCCCAAGCTATCCCTCCTTGAAGGAATACAATAAGTGATGCAGCGAGGGAGAGAATCCCAGGATATGCTATACTATCATGAAAAGCTACTAGTCCCTGCCATAGGGCAGGTAGGCCTAGTATTATGGCTACGAGGCTGGTAATGATAAGTATAGCCTGTTGCGTAGGGAGTCGCCAAATACCTGCCTGCATTAGATAAGTAGGAATAAGTACGACTAAGGATAGCCCCAGAGAAACTACGTAGAAGGGGTCTGCCCCTGCCCATGCCTTCGCAGTGCCTCCTAAATAAACCCAGCTTGTCCAGGCAAAATAAATGAGATAGGGCCAAAATCCTTCCATCCGAGTAGCCGCAGTGAGCAAACTTCCCCACCCGCTCACTACAAGTATCCAGCTAACTATAAGCCACCAAGAGGAGGGGATTAGAATATCCGCCGCAGTTGTCTGATATACCCATCGTACAGGTACTTCAATAGCATACTTTCTGTAGCGTATCTCCACATTTCGGATGACCTCAATGTTTTCTTCCTGGAAGTTTAGTGGAAGAAGGGCTTCTGAAAAATCATATCTTAGGAGCCAGCCACCTAAAGCCCAGAGAAGACTCAGAAGGCTAAGAAGGATAAAAACACCCAGCACTTTTCTCTCCCCCGGAGGAATTTTTATCCAGAAACCTCTCCAATCCCACTCTTTTTCCATCATCCTGCTGAATGCTTTTTTAGTTTCTCTTCTGCCTAAGGAATAGCATCAAGCCTGCAAAGACAGATAGTAAGAGTAATCCTACTTGATTCCATGTTTCTTTCAAACTATGGGAAAGCCAGAGGGGTAAGGCTTCCTGAGCCCAAGGCCATTCCTTTCCTGTGGAGATAGCTTTTATGGCTCCTATCCAGTCGCCATCTTGCGGTTGGACTATACTTCCCACAAAGAGTGCTGCTAAGAAAATAGGAGTAACCCATCGTAAAATCCAGTGCCAAAGTCCTGGAAAGGGGAGGTAAGACTCACTAACAAGCACTTGCCAACCCCTGCTTCGTTGAAATAGATACCAGTGTCCCATAGCAGCTATCACTAAAAATATGCTACCTAGCCACTGGTCATACAGGTCTAACGTTCCTACCTCGTATCCTGCGATAGAGGGTGCTCCTAATACTATCTCTAACCCTACTATAGCCCATGTCCATTTTTGTGGAGAGCCTCCGAGTACGCCTGCCAGCCATGTAACTCCCACCCATCCCATCGCTATGAGGGAGGTTATGGCGGTTAAAAAAAGCAGAATATACCATATCACCACTAGGGCTCTCCCGCCCCACTCCGTGAGTACATAAGGCATTACTTCAAATCCCATGCTGAAGCCTGCCCGCTTCTGTACGGCTCCGAGTCCTAAAAAAGCTGTTACCAGAGGTATCACAATCAGTCCCCCTAATACCACTTCTGCGAAGGTATTAGCTAATACAGTGGTAGAGCCCTCTTTTACTATGTCTCCTTTTTTCCAGGAGGCTGCATACACTGGGTACATCCCAAAACCTACACCAATAGAAAATAAAACCTGTCCTGTAGCAGCCAGCCATACAGCAGGCTGAAGAAGAGCTTTCCATTGAGGTACATATAAATATTGAATCCCTGCCCACGAGCTACAATCTGGGCACCTTCCTGTCTCTCCTAAAGCCACTGTGCCTATCGCAATTGCTAGGGCAGAAAGAAAAAGAAGAGGCATTCCATACAGGTTTATCTTTTCTACTCCGCCTTGGAGACCCCTGTAAAGGATATACGCTGTGATGATCCAACTAAAAATCCAAAAAAACCATGCCTCCTTTCTTACGAACTGGGCATGAAAGCTTACTATTTCTTCTAAGCTTTTACTCTCAAAGGTGCCTATGATTCCATGGTAAGCATATCCTAATGTCCAGCCCATAAGATATGCGTAATATGCCCCTATGCCTAAGCTCACATATACGCTTAGGAGCCCGACATACCATCCCTTTTTTCCTTTCAGGCTAGCGAGCAGAGTAGGAGCACTTTGCTTTTGGAACTGGGCGCCGAGGCGTCCTAAGGTTATTTCTGCCCATACTAATGGTAGTCCTACTACTACAAGTGCCACTCCGTAAGGCACCAGAAAAGCACCTCCCCCCCACTTAGCCGCTTGGAAAGGAAAGCGTAGAAAATTCCCTAATCCTATAGCACCTCCTATGAGAGCCAGTAGGGCTCCTAGCCGACTGCCCCAGTGCTCCACCCTACGAAGGTACTTACTCTTTATCCTTTGTTTCTCTCAGGGGTAGGTTTTACAAAACCTTAACATGAGAAGTAGTTATTTGCCCTAATGGGGAGATATCGTGTCGGGCTGTTTTTATGGATAGGGCTTCTTGGATGCATATACGCCCAAAGCCCCTCCAATGTTAGGCGATATCGCTTGTTAGTGAAGGATGCTCAGACCCAAGAAGGATTGGCAGGTGCTTCTGTAGCTCCCCTTCGGGAGGGTGTGCGAGGCGCTATAACAGATAGCATGGGCATAGCTCTCTTAGGAGTTCCCACGGGAATAGAGACCCTCTGGGTAGAAGTTCGTTATGTGGGCTACACAACTGAGCGAGTTCCTATAACGCCTCGCTCCTCTATGCTCATAGAGGTGAAGCTGAAAGAAGAAGGTATAGTGCAGGAAGAGGTAGTGATTAGTAGCGTACAGGAGACAAGGACGGAAGTCTCTTTGCTTGCGGCTCTCCAGCAGATGCCTCAGATTGCTACGGGGCTCTCTGCTCAAGCCATCCAGAAAACACCAGATAGAACAGCCGCAGCTGTACTTAGCCGAGTTACAGGTGTGTCTCTAAATGATGGACGGTTTCTTGTGGTAAGGGGCATGAATGAACGCTACAATCCGATTCTCCTTAATAGACTTCCGGCTCCTAGCACAGAGCCAGATAGTAGAGGTTTTGATTTAGAAATCCTTCCCGCTGGGTTGATTGACCAAGTAAGGGTGTATAAGACACCCACAGCGCATCAGACAGGCGACTTTGGCGGCGGCTTAGTGGAAATTCTGACCCGTCGCAGTAGTGATAAAGCTACTTTTCATCTCCAGTTTAGAGGAAGTTATCTCCAAGGCACAACCTTCAGAAGAGGCTTAGCGAATCTGTCAAACATCTCCGATCTATGGGGTGGAGGTGTATCTACGAGGTCTCTGCCTTCTGGCTTTCCTGCTGACTTTACGAATATTTCCTCCTCAGAGGCACAGCGCTGGACATATGCACTACCCCAGAATTTCAAGTTGAGAGAACTTTCCTCTGTGCCTCCGGCTTTTCAGCTGTCCCTTACCTATGGCATGCCTCTTTCTAGGAAGTTATGGATTTTGACTGGAGGAGCATATAGCCGAAGCTTCCAAACTCTAAGAGTAGAGAGAAACCGCTACGAGGTATTGGTACTACGCCCTGGCGCTAATGCGAAACTTTTCTCTTACACAGACTGGCAGACCACACAAATAACGCGCCTTTTCGGCTTTGCGAATCTTCTCTGGACACCTCGTCCCGGCCAGCAAGTAGAGACTAATCTTTTTGCAGCTAGACTTTGCGAGGATGAGACAATTATCCGAGAGGGATTTTCGTTTTATCAGAGAGGTTCCGATGCTTTCTTTCGGAATTATAGCATGCAGTATGTTGCTCGCACCCTCGTCTCCATGCAATTGGGAGGCATGCATCGCTTGGGGGAGTTTACGGCTATTCGGTGGGATTTAGGAGGTACTACCTCCTTTCGGGAAGAGCCAGACTTTCGGCGTGTGCGTACAGTGAAAGAAAACGGCGACTCCCTATTCCGAATTATTTTGCCTCCGGGACCTACCACCTTTGATGCAGCACGCTTTTACAGTTCTTTGAGTCAATATGCAGGTGTAGCACAGGTTTCTCTTTTAGCGGAGTGGAATACATGGAAGTTTGTAGGAGGTGTGCAGGGAGAGGGTATCTCTCGGACTTTTTGGGCGAGGTGGTTTTCATATACTTTGCCCGCAAATACTGATCCTGTCTTTATTCAGCGGTGGACAGCTCTTCCCATACAAGAAGCCTTCACGGGTGAATACATAGGGCAGTTACGATTGCGGGAGGGTACAAATCCTACTGATAGATATGATGCGCAGCAGCTCGTCTTTGCACCATATGCCTCTGTGGAAAGGCAACTCGGGCGCCTATCCTTTCAAACAGGGCTCCGGTACGAGTATAGCCAACAAAGGCTTAGTTCTGCTACTGCCACGGCTCCCGTAGAGGTAGTAACCCCTTTCCCTCTTCTAATGCCTTTTGCGAACTTAGGATACAGCCTAAGTGCTACCCAAAAACTGCGGTTTGCTTATAGCCGCACGCTCAATCGTCCTTCTCTTCGAGAGCTGGCTCCTTTTCTCTACTACAATTTCGCCCTTGAGGTACAGCAAGCAGGCAGCCCCTCCCTGCGTCCTGCTTCACTTCATAACATAGATGCAAGGTATGAATTTACACCTTCTTTAGACCAGCTTGTTGCGGTGGGAGCTTTTTACAAGCATATCCGCAATCCTATTGAGACCTACATCTTACGGGGTGCTGACCAACCTACTGTACAGTTTGGGAATGCGCCTTATGCCCAGCTTTTGGGATTAGAGGCAGAGGCACGCATTCGTTTTAGTCAGACCCTATCTACTATCCTCAACGCTGCCTATATCTGGAGTCAAGTAGATATGGGACGCGCAGTCTACGGTACAAGCGGTTCTTCTATGCCTAGTCAAGCCCGTTTCCGTCCCTTACAAGGACAGGCTCCATATCTTTTCAATATGCTCTTTGTCTATACCCCTGTGAGTCAGAAATGGGAAATCGCCACCTCAGGTCAGCTAATAGGACCTCGCCTCTGGTGGGTAGGGGACAACTTCAATCCAAGTGTATTTGAGATGCCTCGCCCTATCTGGGATGCTCATCTCCGACGAAAACTGGGTAGAGGCTTCTATATCCAGTTGCAAGCAAGAGATATTCTAAATACGCCTTTTGTCTTTCGGCAAGACTCTGACCTTAATGGAAGCATCACACGCAAGGAGGATGTAATATTTAGGTATGTGCGAGGCTCAGAGTGGAGCCTTACCTTGGGTTGGCAGCTCTGAAGGGGCATTAGGAGAGCTAAGCAGCTAATCATAGTAACTATTCGCTGGATTAAGTGAAGGAAATAAGCCACAACTTAATCCTGTCCTTGATTAGGGGTTTTGTGCTCAAAAACGGTAAATTACAATGCTCTGCTTTTTATAGCCTATGGAGGTGTAGAAGAAGAGTAAATTCACATGGATTTTATTTATTTTGGAGTGTATGCGATATCTAATCTTCCTGCTGGGATTCATAGGTGGGCTTGCCGCACAGTCTCAGTGGGTCCGGTGTGGTACTATGCAGCATGATAGTATGATGCGGGCTCTCTACCGGGACTGGCCGAGTTTAGATGAGTATGAACCTTTCATCAAGCAAAAAGTTGAAGAGATGAAAATCTCTTATGAGCGACTGCGGACGATAGGAGGTGTATATCGTATACCTGTGGTAGTACATGTGATTCACAATGGAGAACCCCTTGGTACGGGTTCTAACATACCCGACCAGAATATTTTGGATCAAATAGCTGTCTTGAATGAGGATTTCCGACGAATGTGGAATACCCCCGGCTGGAATAATCACCCGAGGGGGGCTGATGCTCGCATAGAGTTTGTACTTGCCAAGAGAGCTCCTAACGGAGCTTCTACGACAGGTATTGTGCGGTGGAATCGTAATACCATGGGGTGGAATGCTCCGCCTTATAACATGGGTTATATGGACGGTACAATCAAGCCTGCAACGGTATGGGATCCAAGCCGATATTTCAACATCTGGGTGGCGGACTTAGCAGGCGGCTTATTGGGATATGCACAATTTCCCAGTGCTTCTGGGATTTTGGGGATGCCTGGAGATGAAGGAATGGGGCCCTGTACCCAGGCTACGAATACAGATGGGGTAGTAGTTACTTATCGTTCATTTGGGTCCGCAAGGAAAAGTTCTACAGGTCTAGCGGCACCCTATCATTTAGGACGAACCACCACGCACGAGGTGGGGCACTGGTTAGGCCTGAGACATACATGGGGGGATAATGCGACTGCTGGGGATTGCACACCTGATGATTTTTGCGATGATACGCCAGACTGTGCAGACCCCCACTATGGCTGTTCAGTCAATCCCCCCTCCTGTGTGCCTGGGGTACGCCGCATGATAGAAAACTACATGGACTACTCCGATGATGCATGTATGAATATTTTTACTCTGGATCAGGTACTTCGTATGCGTGTAGTGATAGAATACTCCCCGCTTCGTCGCTCCCTTATCACCTCGCCAGCTCTGGTACCCCCTGCCCTTACAGATGCAGCGCTTATAGATTTGCCTCTCCCACAGGATATTTGTCCTGGGGTATATGACATTCCCGCGGTGCTACGAAATAATGGTACTAATCCACTCAATTCCATACCTGTAGCCTATAATCTGAATGGAGGTCCGTGGCAGAATCAAACATGGACAGGCAATCTGGCAGGAGGAGCCACTACAACTTTCAATCTTACAGGAATAAATCTGTCCACTCCTGGCGAATACATACTTACTGCTTGCTCTAATCTGGGTGGAGACCCCGATCCAACCGAGGATACAACCGCTACGCGTATCGTTGTTCATAATGGGTTTTATCCACTTTTTGAGACATTTGAGCATGGATGGGAGGGGCAGCCTGTGCCTCCCCGCTTGTGGCGAGTCTTGAACCCTAATAATGACTGTTATACATGGCGACCCGCACACTGTACAGGTAGTAACGGCCAGAGAACAATAGCGATGTTTGTCAATTGCTGGGCTTATGCACAGACGGGGCGCCGTGATGAGCTTTACACACCTATTATAGACCTTACTGGTGCGCCTGCTAATGTGCAACTTCAATTTGATGTGGCTTATCGACGCTATGATAATAATAGTAATGATGAACTGCGGGTGGAAATTGCAACAAATTGTGGGACAAGCTGGGTAGCCGCCCCTATTTTTCAGCAGTCGGGTGCTGCATTAGCCACAGGGGCAAATACCACAGCCCGCTTTATTCCCACTGCTGCCGCCGACTGGCAAACTCGCACGGTTAACTTAGGTGCTTATGTAGGCCAGCGTGTGCGGCTCCGTTTCGTAACCATAAACCAGTATGGTAACTGTATATGGATAGATAACATCCGCATCACACATCAGCCTATAATCTTCTGGCGGGAGGCAGAGCAAGAGCTCCGAGAAGAATTGACATGGACCTTGCTGACAGGGGATTGTAGGCTTTATAGGGATATACAAGTTCCTGTACAAATATCAGCTGCTCCTAGCGCAAATGTAACTGTCTCGGTAGCCGCTGCGCCGTCTAGTACCGCGAGGGAAGGAATAGATTTTGTTATACTAACCCCTACATTGAATTTCCCTGCTGGTAGTACAAACGCCGTGAATGCAATCATTCGTGTATTTGATGATCAGGCGATTGAACCTAATCGTTATGCAGACCTTATCATAACTGTTATAAGTGGTCCTGCCATTGTAGCTTCTAATCGGCAGAGACATCGCCTGTGGATTAATGATAATGACTTTTTCCCTCCAGAGGTTATTTTATGGAGAGAGGATTTTGAGACAGGAATGGGTGGCTTTACCCAGCTTACTATTGTGGCAGGACCCAATCAATGGGTTCGGGGAACGGGAGCTGCTATGGGCTCAGGTCATTCGCTATATATTACGAACGACCCTGGGGGCTCCCCTCCCCCTCATACCTATACTATTACGGCTACTAGCCGAGTAGCAGCTGTTTCACCTGCTATCAATACAACGAACGCTACAGACCTCCTATTAGCTTTTGACGTGCTGGTAGGAGGTGAATATACCCCCAATGTATTGGAAGATTTTGGACGCCTCTTTTACTCAACTACCTCTTCTACCTCAGGTTTTCAGCCCCTAATAGGGTGCGCTTGGGCAAATAATACATGCGTCCTAGGCACAGTAAATCGTTCTCAAAGCCTTTATGGGTACCCCGGTATCGTGCGAAGAATATTTGTCCCTCTTCCCACCGCTACCTGGAACCAGCCTAATTTATGGATAGCATGGCGATGGGATAATGAAACCACAGGGGGTACTCAGCCCCCCATCGCAATTGATAATATTGTATTGTATGGTAGAAGAACCCCTCCCATAGAAACGAATATAGCCTCTACTACAGTATATATCGGGCCCTATGACTCCTTATATGCCTACAGTGCTGCGGATGGTGACCTGATGCTGTGTTTTGCAAATAGGGGCAATGCAAATTATGGTTGCACGCAGATTCAAGTAGACCGCACGGGAACAAACGCCCAGGCACTTCGTCCTACTCATACTCCCCCTGAATATGTAACGGATAAAACTTTCCGTATTCTCCCGGCTACCAATAATCCAAATAACCCCTATAACCTCACTCTCTATTACACTAATGCAGAAGTCAATGGCTATCAGACTACTACGGGTCAGAGCTGGAATACTGCCCCCTACATAGTAAAGACTCAGGGAAGTATCGCTAGTGAATTTACTGCTCCTGCACCTACTTACCAGCTAAGCGCAGTAAGGAACGTAGGAAACTATGGAAGTGTCGGAAGGTGGATTTGGGGACATTTTACTCAACTCTCAGGATTTGCGGTGGGAGCACCTCCCCCCTTAGTTTATGTACATCCTGAGGCAAACCCTTCCTCTCCAAAGAATACTCTTTATGCTATTTCACCCTTTAGGGATAGAATAGAAGCGTATAGCGACTCACCCTTCTATAAGCTTCAACTTCGCACACTTATGGGGAGCGTAGTATGGGAGGTACAGGGACCTTTTGATGCGGGTTTGTATGCTATAGAAGCACCCACCCTCCCTGCTGGTTTGTATCTTTTGGAGTGGTTGGATTATACAGGTAATATCATAGGGCAGCAGAAAGTGTTGAGACTACCTTAGCGCAACCTAAAAAGGGCGAGCCTATTGATTGTATCGTTCAGCACGTAGGTGAGCAAGCAAAGCTTAAAAGGAGATAAAGTCTCTAAGTATCTCCGCTCTGAATAATTTAACAACGCATAAAACATGATTATAGAGATGATACACATAGCGATTACCCTCTGGAAGGTATTTCCTAGAAAAATATAGAATATGGCCAGTGCTATTGATAGGGTATATATAAGTTTGTACACTTTAGAGTAGGTTCTTTTTATGATCAAGCGTTTTTTGCTAGATGATTTATCATAGTTAGATACAAGCTCAGGTACTTCAAAGACCCGTTTCAGATAGTTAGCAATGCGCCTTAAGGGTGCTTTCTTCATATTTTTCTCCCCATTCTGAATGCAAATGATGATTATTTTGCTTAGTCTATGCTCTTTTTCGCAATCACTTTTAGTAGGATGCAGTGCCATGATATGATCATAGCGAAATTTTGGTTGGAGGCTATAATAGAGGCTTTCGGGTGGAGTGGGGGAGTAAGTAGGGGAATGGGCTAATTCGCATGCCAGTATACCAGCTACGTAAAGACTTTCTGGGGAGCACTGCTCAGAGAAGAAAGAGGGAGGTAGCATAGCTCTCACTTTTTCTACTGGGGGTGGCTTGAAATCATGACAGTACAGAAGGCTTGCTACATTATTGCCCTCTATTAGCCTTCTGAAATCTGTTATGCCAGATAGTTTCATTAGCTCAAGGGCTTCGTATTGATAAGTGGAGTAGATGGCTGGATACAGAGTTGTGTTGCTTCCGCTTAGGGGTCTAAAGTCTCCATAGAAGTAGTAGTTGCGTAGTACCCAAGCTCCTTCGGCTAATAAAAAGGGTATTGAGAAGAGTAGGAGAGCTCTTACTTTTTTATCGCTACTTAGCCAGGTAGCAATGCCGCCCACAGCCACCCACAAAGCGTGCGCCGGTCGCATAAAAAAACACCACGTAAGAAGCCCCCCTCCCATAAGGTGCTTTCCATTTATGATGCTTATAACTCCTAACAGACCCAAGGAAGCTGTCAAGCTCTCCGTACCTAGTACCCGTACATAATAAGATAAAGGAGAAAAAGTGGTGAGTAAGACAAAGAGCCAGATTATTGAAGAACGCACACTTCTCTTCTGGAGTTCATTTGCAGTCAGTCCGATAGCTATACCCCAAGAGATGAATTGAAGTAGAAAGAGGAGCCATAGGGCTCCTGTTTTGTTGCCCCCTGTTAGTAGGAGAAATATACCGTAAAATACACCGTAACCCGGCATTCGGTAATCATCCCAGTATATCCCTTGGTTGAAAAAGTAGTCAATAGGGCGCAGATAACTTGATAGATCACCATGAGCAGCTATGAATCTGATAGGGAAAAAAATTAGATTCTGCTTACAGTAATCATCAGACTTACAATCTTCTATCATGACAGGAGACTTAAAGAGCATATCCCGCTCATTCAGGGTAATGGGAAGGTAAATCAAAGTCAGCACCCCGCTATACAATACCCACTTATACCAGGGCACCTTGGAGTTTTATATCTTCCTTATGTCTCTACTGAGGCTACGGAGGAGGGGTTAGCCAATCTATCTTTTATGCTATGGTTATCTTTTTCTCTTGATAGACAGCTTGGACAGAGTGAATGATAGCGATACCTTCTTCAAAGGGGCGTTGAAATGCCTTGCGTCCTAAGATGAGCCCCATACCTCCAGCTCGTTTATTTATTACAGCTGTGCGGACTGCTTCAGCTAAGTCTGACTGTCCTGAGGAAGCCCCGCCAGAGTTAATGAGTCCTACCCTTCCCATATAATTATTTACGACTTGATAGCGGCAGAGGTCTATAGGGTGATCCGAAGTAAGCTTATCATATACCTTGCTACTAGTTTTACCAAATTTGAGAGCTATGTAGCCTCCATTATTCTCGGGTAATTTCTGCTTGATGATGTCTGCTTGTAGCGTAGCGCCGAGATGATTAGCTTGTCCTGTGAGGTCTGCGGCTAAGTGGTAATCCTTATCTGCATTGAAGGCTTTATTGCGGAGATAACACCAGAGAATAGTAGCCATGCCGAGCTCGTGAGCATACGCGAAGGCCTCGGCTATCTCTTGGATCTGCCGAGAAGATTCCTCAGAGCCAAAATAAATTGTGGCCCCTACCGCTACTGCGCCCATGTTCCATGCTTGCTTTATGGTGCCGAATAGGATTTGATCATACTTATTGGGGTAAGTAAGCAGCTCGTTGTGGTTGATTTTGACGATAAAGGGTATTTTATGAGCATATTTGCGGGCAACAGTGCCTAGCACACCGAAGGTGGAGGCTACTGCATTACATCCCGCTTCTAAGGCAAGGCGGACAATATTCTCTGGGTCAAAGTAAATAGGGTTGGGTGCAAAGGAGGCGCCAGCTGAATGTTCTACCCCCTGGTCCACCGGGAGGATAGACAAATATCCTGTACCTGCTAAAGCTCCGTGTGAAAAGAGAGCTTGGAGACTGCGAAGTACTTGTGGAGAACGGTCACTAATACCCCAAACCCTATCCACGAAATCTGGCCCAGGCAGATGGAGCATTTCTTTAGGAATCGTATTGCATACATGATTTAGCAGGCTATCTGCTTCGTCCCCTAGAAGATATACCACATCATCATACGATTTAGCTTCTTTTATTGCTGTAATCGTACCCATACCGTATTTAGTTTGTTATAGTTTCCCTGACAGCAAAGAACTCGCGTAGTCTTTGCACTTGGTCCAACCTTTCCCAGGGGAACGTTTCCGCAGTGGAGGTGTGCTTCTTTAGAGTTTCGCGAGGTCCCTCTGGAGCTTGTTCTACTTCACAGCGGGTATAAGAGTAGCTGATCACTTCTGGTTTTCGGCCCATGTGTCCATAGGCGGCGGTAGGGCGATAGATGGGTGCTTGTAGCTTCAGATGTTCTATAATAGCTGCGGGTCTGAAGTCAAAGAGCTCTAAGAGCCTTTCGGCTATTTGAGTATCAGACAATCCTATCCGAGAGGTACCAAAAGTATTCACATACAAAGATACGGGTTGGGCTATTCCTATGGCGTAAGCTACTTGAATCAGCACTTCATCTGCTATGCCTGCAGCCACAAGATTCTTTGCTACATAGCGGGCCATGTAAGCCGCGCTTCTGTCTACTTTTGTGGGGTCTTTGCCTGAGAAGGCGCCCCCACCGTGAGGTGCTCGGCCCCCATAGGTATCTACTATGATTTTGCGTCCTGTCAGTCCGGTATCTGCATGAGGTCCGCCTAGCACGAACCTTCCTGTTGGATTTACAAGTAATCGGGTGCGTTCATCTATCATTTCAAGAGGCAGGACACGAGGGAGGAGAATTGTTCGGACATCCTCTTCTATCTTTTTCTGCATTGTTCGCCAGTCTTCAGCAAATTCTTCGTGTTGTGTAGAAAGAACGATAGTATGGATACGGAGAGGACGATTTTCTTTAGTATATTCTATGGTTACCTGACACTTTGCGTCAGGGCGTAAGTAGGGCATGAGCGTATTTTCATGCTTGCGAATATGAGCCAGTTCCCGCAGAATCCTGTGTGCATAGGCAATGGGCATAGGCATATACTCCTCGGTTTCTCGGCAGGCATATCCGAACATCATTCCCTGATCCCCTGCCCCTAAGTCAGGGTCTAATCCTTGACCTTTATTTACCCCTTGGGCAATATCGGGAGATTGACGGTGAATAGTAATGATTACCCCACAGCTCTCTGCATCAAATCGTAGCTCTGACCGATTATATCCAATCTCTCGGATAGTTTGCCGGGCAATCTCTTCATAATCTACCTGCGCTGTGGTAGTGATTTCCCCTGCTAATACAACGAGCCCCGTGGTTACGAGGGTTTCGCAAGCTACCCTTCCATAAGGGTCCTGAGCAAGAATAGCATCTAAGATGGCATCTGATATTTGATCCGCTGTTTTGTCGGGGTGTCCTTCTGAAACGGACTCTGAGGTGAAGAGGTACGACACGCTGCAAATATGCATAAAATATTTAGCATCTTTGAAGAGTGCGTGCGTTAGTTATAGGTTCTCCGAATCGTTTAGAAGCCCTTATGCAGGGGGTAGGAAATCGGTGGAATGCTGAGCTTTATCCGTGGCCTAGTCAGGTTCAGCCTGATTGGAACTTATATGAAGTTATCGTGGATTTGGAGGCAGATGAGAGACCTTCTCCAGCTTTTGAGGTTACAAGCGAGGGGCTATGGGTACTCTCATCCGTGAAGAAACCTCTGCGACGCCAACTTCCCTCTCAGGAGTGGCGATATCGCTGTGTAGGTGTAAATCTTCTACCAGGATTCTGTGAGAGAGAGATGGTAGAGGGGACTGCTCTCTCTAAAGAGGCTTGGGAGCGGTTTATTGCTTGGGAACCTAAGGCAATTCAGGTTCCTGATGAGGTAGGTATGATAAGTGCCCGCATACTTTGCCTTATCATCAATGAGGCTTTTCTCCTACAGGGTGAAGCCCACCTCCCCATGGAGACTTTAGATACAGCAGTGAAGTTGGGACTCAATTACCCCCATAGTCTGACAGAGTGGGGAGAAAAGATAGGATGGAAACACATTAGGGAAATAGTAGAGGCATTACAGGAGGAGTATGGAGCAGGCGTTTATCCTGTGGCGCCTAATCTGCGCTTTTTGGGGTAAGGGGTATCAGAGGGGGCCTTATGAGCGTAAAGTTTCCTTATAGCGACTAAGCTGCCTCCTTATGGCTGTGAGAGCTGTATCAAAAGCTTCTTGGAAGTTATCGGCTTTTTCTTCTGCTAAGAGGGTTTCTCCGGGCACTTGCACGCGCAGGCGCACCTGATGGGAAGGCGCTTTCACCCCTAACTCATGAAGATATATATCACTATGGATTATGAAGGAGAAATCAGAAAGTAACCTTTCCATGCGAGTACCTACGTAATCCGCAAAAACAGGACTGACTTTGGCTGAACCGCTATGGAGTTCGTATCGCATACGGTATTGCAAAGATGAAAAAATTGGTGTATTGTAAGTAATCTTTAGGCTGTCAAAAAGCTGTATCTTCGCCTCTATGCAGGTTCCTATGACTACTACGACAGCTGTGGGGGTAAGGCGTCGCATTCGTAGGGTGGCTGTGTTGGGTGCAGGAGTGATGGGCTCTCAGATAGCCCTTCATTTTGCCGGGGTGGGCTACCCTGTTTTGCTATTGGACATGGCTCCTAACACGCTCACGCCGGAGGAGGCAGCACAAGGTCTCTCCTTAGAAGCCCCCCAAGTACGCAATCGTATCGTAAATGAGCTTTTCCAGAGGGCGCTGAAACTTTCGCCAGCGCCTATGTACGATAATACTGTGCCCCAGCGGGTTAGGCTGGGAAACTTCAAGGATAATTTGGCGCAAATTTCGGAGGTAGATTGGATTGTAGAAGCTGTGGTAGAGGACTTAGGAGTCAAGCGAGCTTTGTATGAAGAAGTAGAGAAGTACCGCAGGCCTGGTACCCTCATTACAACTAATACTTCGGGCATTCCCATACATCTTTTGGCAGAGGGTCGCTCAGAAGATTTTCGTCGGCATTTTGCGGGTACACATTTCTTCAATCCACCTCGTTATCTTCCGCTATTGGAGATAATTCCGGGTCCTGATACTGATCCGGAGGTTATTCGCTTCCTGATGGATTTTGGTCAAGTGCATTTAGGCAAGCAGACGGTACTCTGTAAGGATACCCCAGCATTCATCGCAAATAGAATAGGAGTGTATGCTATCATGCATCTCCTTCATGCTATGCCTCGCTATGGCCTGTCTGTAGAAGAAATAGATCAGCTAACCGGCCCTATAATCGGGCATCCTAAGTCTGCTACTTTTCGCACAGCAGATGTGGTGGGATTAGATACACTGGTACGCGTAGCAGAGGGACTCTATGAGAGCTGTCCTCATGATGAGATGAGAGAGGTATTTCGTGTGCCCGCGTACCTGAAGGAGATGGTGGAGAAAGGATTTTTGGGGGAGAAGGCTGGAAAGGGCTTCTACCAGAAAGTCAAGGCTAATGGAAGTAGCGAAATACATAGCATAGATATACAGAGCTTAGCCTATCGCCCACAGAAGAAGGTTCATTCACCCCTTTTAGAAAGGCTCAAAGGTGAAGATAAACTAGCTGTGCGCCTCAAACTTATCGCAGAGAGTAACGATATATACGCGGAAGTGCTCAAGGAGAACATGGCAGCTTTATTTGCCTATATCTCTCATCGTATTCCTGAGATCTCGGAGGAGGTATATCCTATAGATGATGCAGTTCGGGCAGGTTTTGGCTGGCAGCTTGGACCCTTTGAGAAGTGGGATGCAGTGGGCTTTGAGGTGGGCTTGGCAGCTATTGAGAAATACGGCTTTTCTGTGGCAGGATGGGTCAGGGAGATGCATGCAGAAGGGTTCTCTCGCTTCTATGAGGTGAGAGGGGGCAGACGGTATGTCTATAGCCCCGTAAAACGAGACTATGTAGAAGTGCCGGGACAAGACCGATTCATCCTGCTGGACACTCTGCGAGCAGACCGAGTTATTTGGAGGAATAATGGAGCTTCTCTTTTTGACTTGGGGGATGGAGTACTCTGCTTAGAGTTTCATACTAAGATGAATACAGTCGGAGGAGAGGTCTTAGATGCAATTAATAAGTCTATTGACATTGCAGAGAAGGGCTACTTAGGTCTGATTATCGGTAACCAGGGGGAGAATTTCTCCGCTGGAGCTAATCTGGCTATGATCTTCATGATGGCTGTGGAGCAGGAATGGGAGGAGCTGGACTATGCTGTGCGAGCATTTCAGCGGACAGTACTTCGCTTGCGCCATAGTGAAATTCCCATCGTAGTAGCGCCGCATGGGCTTACCCTGGGAGGAGGCTGTGAAATGACACTTCATGCGGATGGAGTGCAGGCTGCTGCTGAAACTTACATTGGTTTAGTGGAGGTAGGGGTAGGGCTTATTCCTGCAGGAGGAGGGACGAAAGAAATGGCCGCTCGCATCGCTGAGCGATATGTAGAAGGTGATGTAGAGATTAACTACTATAGAGATATCCTCACCCTAATTGCTACGGCGAAGGTAGCTACATCAGCTTTTGAAGCTATTCAAATCGGGCTATTGCGTCCTTATCATACTCGCATAACGCTAAATCTTCAGAAGCTCCTCAGGGACGCTAAAGCCTACGTGCTTCTTTTGGCAGAGCAGGGTTATGTACCGCCTCAGCCTCGGGAGCAGATAAGAGTTTTGGGTCGGACGGCTTTGGGAGCTGTAGAAGCTTCGCTTTATCAAATGTGGCAAGCAGGCTATATTACTGAATACGACAGGCATGTCAGTCGTAAAGTGGCTTATGTCCTTGCAGGGGGCGACCTTACAGGGACGCAATATGTAAGTGAAAGTTATTTGCTTGACTTAGAAAGAGAAGCCTTCCTGAGCTTGTGTGGGGAGAAGCGCACTTTGGAGAGAATACAGCACATGCTCAGGACAGGCAAGCCGCTTCGGAATTGAGCAGTGAGATACACTTGATAGTTTTATTTTCTGCTATTTAGGAGGATGGGTGAAGTCTTACTGCTCCTTATGTCCCAAGTACTTGTATTAGGGAGCTGTACTGTGGAAAAGCGCATGCCGCCTAATCAGCCCCGGCGTACGCTTGTGCTTTTACCAGGATGGAATTATCCTCGTACAAGTTGGTGCGATAGCTCTCGGGTTTGTTCCGAGGCGCTTAGGAGGGGATACCAGCTTCTTCTATTTGAGATGGGGAAAAGTATCTATGCCTCTACTACTTTTCCTGAAACCCGTCCTGATTGGCGTGTGTATCCTACCCTGAGGACTCTATTGGATACAGTCTTTCCTACGCTTGAGAGAGAGGGGTGGCTTATGCCTGAGCGCAGTTTTATAATGGGGCTTTCCACAGGAGGCAGGGGAGTAGTAATGGTATTAGCACATACGGGAAGGTTATTTCGGGCAGGGGCAGCCCTCTCGGGTGACTTTGACCCGCATCTGAATACCCGAGATCCTCTTTTAACGGGGTGGTATGGTCGGTACAGCCAGCGATGGGATGAAGTGGATAATCCCCTTCGTTTAGTCCAGCGCATTCAGGTGCCGCTCTTCTTGGCTCATGGTGTGGCAGATGGTGTGGTGCCATATCAACATTCTCTCCATCTTTATGAAACTCTACAGAAGCGTCGTCCCGACCTTCTTTGTCTGCTGCGTCTAGACCCTACGGGGAAGCACGATTTCGGCTTCTGGGAGAAATATGCCATTGAGGCATTAGATTTTTTTGAAGCGCTATGACAGAGGGCTCCTGGATAAGCCTTCTTATCGTAGCTCTGAGTGGTATCCTAAGTGTGGTAGCAGTGCTAATTTTCTTCTGGAAACGAGAGCTATTAGAGAGGCGCCGAGTTTTACATCAGCAAATCCTTCAGACCACCCTCCCTCTTCGCTTGCAAGCCTTAGAAAGAGCAGCACTATTTTTGGAGAGAAATGATCCTAATAATCTCTTTCCTCGCTTAGCCCCCCATACCTTTAAGCACACAGCCAATTTGATTCAGCTCGTTTTTCAGACAGTGCAGGAAGAGTATCTTCATAACTCGGCTTATCAAATCTATATGGGACCCCGAGTGTGGATAGCCTTGCGTACGGCTAAGAATACTCTTCTACAGACTCTGAATGCTACACTGGCAGAGTATCCCCCTCTCCACACCCCTCCTATTCAATGGGTGGAAAAATTCAAAGAAAAGTGGAGAACCCTTAGTCCAGACCCTTTTCAAGTGGCGCAAGCATATCTACACTCCACTATGCAGGAACTTACTCAAGTGAATTAGGGTGAAAGATTTTACTATCTTTGTGCCGTGAGCCTGTGGAAAAAAAATGAGACGCCGCCCCCTGCACACGAAAAGACCCTATCTCTCTTAGGAGAGGGAAGTGAGATAAAAGGAGATTTCTCTACGCCTGGCTCCCTTCGGATAGAGGGAAGGTTTCAGGGCAACCTACGTGTAGAAGGGCGTTTAGTGATTGCCCCTATGGCTGAAGTGAAGGGGCGTGTGCAGGCAGGACAGGTACTTATAGCAGGTAGATTTGAAGGGCAAATGTTTGCAGAGGCGTTAGTGGAAATCTCACCTACTGCAGAAGTCCGGGGAGAAATACGAGCTAAGAAGCTTGAAGCCCAGAGCGGGTCTCGTTT
>JANXCJ010000210.1 GCA_025060275.1 Bacteroidia bacterium
AAACAGGTGATTGACATCTTCCTGAAAGGAGATATGAGTTTGCCGTTCTCCAAGCAAAAGGTGATAGTACATTTCTATTGCATCTATCACATGCTTATGGGGGGTCTTCTCCATAAAGGTCTCAAAAGAGTCTGTCGCTTGCATTTCATTATTTTCATATATCATGAGCTGTTTCCAGCCTAACTGGGTCATGAGCCTATCTATCAACCGCTCTATAGTGATAAAAATGCCGTGGTAACTATCATACGCAGAATATTTCTGCATAGTACGAAGAAGGCTGATGCGTAGCTCCTTCCTCAATTGAATCTTCAAACGCTTATTTAGCAAAGAGGCGGCATATCGCTGACTGAAAGGAATAAATTTCTTCATAGCTTGCTTGTTTTCCTCCCCCCTTTCACCGACTCGGCCTTCCGCAGCCGCGCCGATACCAACTCCACCACCGCCTCATACACCGCCTCCCGCTCAGAGGTGGTAAGACCTAATACGGAAAACACAATATCATCTATCTCTTTGCGAAAAGGACTATTTAACTCCAATTGCCCCGCTCGCTGAAGAATGGATTTTATTTGATGCCTATATGGGCGCAAAAGTTCAGGATTAGGAATGAGAAGCTGAACGACCTCAA
>JANXCJ010000211.1 GCA_025060275.1 Bacteroidia bacterium
TATGCCCATTCCCGCATGCTTCGGCGAACCTTTATTCTGCATCCACATGAGATTCGCTTGCCCGGGGTGGTCATCACGGAAGGCACGCAGAATCCGGCTGATCTCATCGTACGCAACGCAATCGCCGCTAAAGAACAAAATCGGCGTTGTCTCCCGACTTTTCGCGCAGAAACTTATACGCTCTACAGTTTCCGGATGGGCAACTACGAAATTCCCTCTTGGCTTAGGCGCTCCGACATAGAAGCTGCTAAGGCAGGAGAGGTTATGTTTATGAGTGAAGCCTTATCCCATATATATTTTGCGCCACCGGATCGTTTCCGAGAAGAGATTATTCGCTCCCGCATAGTGGGCTTGCGTCGTTATAGTCCCTTTGGAAGCTGGATTTTTCAAGGTTTTGACCCTTATGACGAGAGGCTCTCCTTACCTGAGCTAACAGAAACCCCCTTTATCCTGCCTTTGGCTCGTGATGCATTTTTTTACTACCGCTATGAGCTTATGGGAAGTTTCTGGGAGGATACTACCTTCTTCTACCAGATTGCAGTTATTCCACTGAGTGCTAACTCGCCTTGTGTGGAGGGTTCTATGATTATTCAGGATGAGCGGTATGCATTAGTGGGTC
>JANXCJ010000212.1 GCA_025060275.1 Bacteroidia bacterium
AATCCGTCCACGCACCGAGCTCATCTGGGAAGGCAAATACGACGAACAAGGCAACCGCCGCCCTATCTCCCTCCCTGACACGCCCTTACCCCTCCAAAAAGTAGAACGCATAGACCTACCCCGTGATATAGAAAAAGCCCGACAGCCTTCCCTCTTTGATGAGCAGGATTTTCAGAAGCAGCATCACTACGACTCCTGGCATAATCGCCTCATCTGGGGCGATAACAAGCTCGTCATGCATAGCCTCCTTACCGAACTGCGCGGCCAAATAGACCTCATCTACATAGACCCCCCCTTCGACGTGGGCGCAGACTTCACCGTGGATATTCCTATCGGCGAGGGAAACGATACCATAGAAAAAGAGCAATCCCTCTTAGAAGCCGTCGCCTATCGCGATATCTGGGGCAAAGGCACCGACTCCTACCTCCACTACATGTACGAACGCCTCGTCCTCATGAAAGAACTCCTCAGCGAAAAAGGAAGCATCTACGTACACTGCGATTGGCGAGTAAATTCTCACCTTCGCCTCATTTTAGATGAGATATTTGGACCAGAATGCTTTCAAAGAGAGATAATAT
>JANXCJ010000021.1 GCA_025060275.1 Bacteroidia bacterium
ACACTTTTCTTGAGATACCGTATAAAAGCCTTGAGATCATGCACAGAACGAAGGCTTGCATTAATCCATTCTGAAGCGGTAGGACTAGCAAGTCCTAAGCGATAATCTATCGTAGCTGTAACATACCCCCTGACAGCAAAGTAGCGAGCCAAATGCGTAACATCCGCATCATGCCGAGACCCTGACACATACCCCCCACCAAATAGAAATACTACTACAGGACGCAAAGTCTCGTAATCTTGCTCAGGTAAAAAGAGAGTAGCCCGCAATAGCTGGGAATTACCCAGAATATTAGTTGCCTGTCCATAGACGAGACTCTCTGCACGCCAGCTAAATAGGCTGTCCCAATACCGGCCGCTTTGGGCAAAAAGAGACGCAATACATAACCCAATAGTACTCCTCATTCATTTACAAAAATACACCCGCTGCGCAAATTGAGAGCCAGCAGAATCTTTCAGAAGCGATCAAGTTGTAGAAATGGAAAAATTAAGGCTGTCAAGGTTGCCTGTATGGGTTTCTTTCATCCAGCTACCTCTGAGCTATTAAGGCTGATAAAGTTTTGAGAGCAGGTTGTTCTGCGGGTAAATCACGCTGGGCCTGCTTTAGAGACTGTTCTGCTTCATCTACTCGGCTGAGCCGATAGTATAAAGCTGCTTGGGTCAAATAAGCAACTCCTGAGGGTTCACTCTTCAACGAGTATGAAGCCCATTGAACGGCTTCTGGCAAAATGACTTCAAAGTAAAGCAAGCTGTACGCAGCCAACCACAAAGCCTGTAAGGGCGAAAGTTTTTGCTGCTGGTATAGACGATGATGAAGGGTATAAAGTGCAGCTTCTCGTTGACCTCCGTGCCATTGGGCAAGAGCCCGTAAGACCTCCGAAGCAGGTGATGAGAGGCTGGAGTATATGCTATTCAGCTGCTCACCGTTATTCTGCTCCACTGCAGAGCGCCAAGTAGTAAAATGCTGGCTAAGCCCTTCACCCCATGCTCTTTGCGTCAAATCTGTGAAAAATACCCGATAGGCTTCTTGAAAACCTTGCCAGGAGGGAGGAGCCTCCGTTTTCTTCTTTTCAAAGCGTTCGTGGTATTTCTTCATGTAAGAAAGAAAGGTAGGCGCATCCACAAACCCTACCACGCGCCCCACTTCTTCTCCTCGGGGGTCTAAGAAAATTATCGTCGGATATGCACGAACCCGATACTGATTTGCCAGGCGAGGGCCCTCTCCTCGCTCAGCATCTACACGATAGGCTAAATAGTTTCTGTTTGCAAAAGCTCCCACCTCTGCATTTGAAAAGGTATGCCTCTCCAACAGCTTACAAGGACCACACCATACAGTGTAAAAATCCACAAAAATGGGCTTGTTTTCTTTCTGCGCTTGCTGAAGAAGCATCTGCCAAGAACCCCCAAAGAACTGAACTCCCCCCCCCTGAGCATATAGCCATAGCATACTCCACAACACTACCCTTTCCATAGGACAAAAATACAGAATGCATGCCCTCAGCAGAATGAAACTCATCAAATTAGAAAACTTATCATACTAATAGGTAGGGACGTTATTAGAGTCTTCACTTAGGCAGATACATGAGCTTACCCCTTCCTCTGTGGATAAATAGTGAATAAAAGCTCCCTAGTAAGGGATGTAAGAATTCAAAAAATCTTTACCTTTGGGAGGAGTAGTCAAACTGACATGCGTATGACAAAGAGGTATGAAGAATTAGAAAAACTCGTAAGTGAGATTCTTGTAGACCTTCGTAAATTTTATGATGATGGGAACAAAGCAGCAGGGACACGAGCTCGCAAAGGGCTTCTAACCCTCAAGAATTGGGCACACGAAGTGCGTAAGGAAATCTCAGCTAAGCGAGCAGCCAGTGAAGCAAGTAGCAGTAAGACAAGTAAAAAAGGCACCTCCAAGACTGCCGCTAAAAAGTCTCCTCCTAAGAAGAAGTAGGGGCTTGTATTTCTAAAAAAGTCTTATCTTTGCCTCGCTCGTCTTGCCCCGTTCGTCTAGCCCGGTCAGGACACCTCTCTTTCAAGGAGGAAACAGGGGTTCAAATCCCCTACGGGGTACACTGCTGCAAAGCAAGCGTACAAGATTGTATCTTCTTAATACCCTCCTTTAGGAGTGAGGTGCCCTGGTAAATAAAGCCTGTATAGACTTCTACAAGCTTGGCTCCGTAGTGAAGGGCTTCTCCTATATCAGCGGGTTCCATTATGCCTCCACTAGCTATGAGGGGCAGGGGAAAGTTTCTTAGGAGTTGAAAAATCCTTGTACGAAAAGGTTTAAGGGGTCTGCCACTTACTCCTCCTTCTCCTAAGGAAGGATAACTTATTTGTGTAGTAGTGTTGCAGGCAACTATTCCGCTAATGGGTAGGGTGGTAGCTGTTTCTTTTATTTCCTCCACCTGCTGAGGAGACAAGTCTGGCGATATCTTTAGAAGAATAGGCTTTGCAGGAGTATTAGAAGCATGGAGGGGTTCTATTATTCTACGCAGGGACTCTTTGGTCTGAAGTGTCCGCAGGCCAGGAGTATTGGGAGAGCTCACATTTATCACAAAAAAGTCCCCATAAGGGTGAAGTATCCGAAATGCAGAAAGATAGTCTGATGCAGCTTTATCTAAAGGTGTATCCCTATTCTTCCCAATATTTATACCTAAAATTAAGCCTGCAGGTCTTTTCTCTAATCTACGCGCAATGGCTACCGCTCCGTCATTGTTGAACCCCATGCGATTGAGGAGCGCTTGATGCTGAGGAATTCTAAATAAACGGGGGCGGGGGTTGCCCTCCTGAGGACGAGGTGTAACTGTACCTATCTCTACAAAAGCAAAGCCTAGATGAGCCCAAAGATTCAGAAGTAAAGCATTTTTGTCTAAACCTGCAGCTATTCCTATGGGATGTGGAAAACGCAGTCCCCACAAATTCACAGGCGCAAGCGGTAAGGGTTTCTTCCACCAGAAACCCGCCTTATCCAGTACCCTTGCTACTGAAAATATGAGATTATGCGCTGCTTCTGGGGGTAAAGCAAAAAGAAGGGATCGTAACAATCTCCATGACAAGGGAGGTACAAACTCTTCCTCTACAAGAGCCTTACTCAACTACCTTCTCCTGCAGCTTTTCTAATCCCTTTAGGGTAAGGGTATAATAGATATCACAACGGCTACAGTGATGAAGACTATCTTTCTGAACCTCTGTCAGCGTCTCTCCACATTCGCATACCCATCCAACCTGACGGGCGGGGTTTCCGACAACGAGGGCATGGTCAGGAACATCCTGCGTAACCACGGCGCCAGCTCCTACCATCGCAAATTTCCCAATAGTAGTCCCACACATAATCGTAGCATTTGCGCCTATTGTAGCCCCTTTTTTGACACGCGTCTGGAGGAATTCATTCCGACGCTCTATGAAAGCTCGGGGGTATTTATCATTCGTAAAAACACATGAAGGGCCACACAGCACTCCATCTTCTAGTTCTACGCCGTAATAAAGTGATACATTGTTTTGAATCTTACAATTATTTCCCATTTTGACAAAAGGTCCTACTACTACATTCTGCCCCAGCACACAGTTTTTTCCAATTCTGCTCCCCCGTAAGATATGGCTGAAATGCCAGATTTTCGTACCCTCCCCAATTTCCACATCCTCATCTATAAGAGCAGTAGGATGAACAAAATAGGGCTTAGGACTCTCTTTTTCAGGAAAAAGCGAACGAGCAAGCCTCTCCACTACTGCCGTAACGGGCAGTAGAAAGGTGGCTCCTGTAAGAGGAGACTGCCGAGTTCTCAAGCAGGTAAGAAAATGATCCATCTCTATCGCCAGCGGTTCTTCAGGAGAAAGAGGAATCGGCTCAGGCCCCCCTTGCTGGAGCTTAGGATAAGTACCCCCTTCCCATCTAACTTGGTGCGAGTGAAATTGTAAGATAGGAACACCTGAGTCCTCACTAAAAGCCACCATACCTTCTGTACCAATCAGTGTAAGCCTCCGACGCCTCTCCGGATGGAGCCAACTTGCCATAATATGCGCTTTGATCTCATTAGGGAAACTCAAGTGGATGTATATAGTTTCTGCTAACTCAGAAAAAGTAGCTTGGGCTATCCCTTGCACTTCTAAAGGAGAAGCATTGAGAAGGGAAAGAATCAAGCCTATATCATGAATAGCAAGTCCCCATAAAGCATCTTCCGCAAGTGGGAAGCGCCCTAAACTAGTTCTCTCCGCATGAATCGTGAGAAGTTTCCCAAGTCTGCCCTCGGAGAGAAGGCGCTGGACAACAGCCGTAGCTGGATGATAATGGAGTATATGTCCCCCCATCAGGATTAGTCCCCTCTCTTGGGCTATTTCATCAAGCTGCTTGAGCTGGACCAGGGAGAAAGCTACAGGTTTTTCACAAAATACATCCTTACCTGCCTGCAGGGCAGCCTCCACAAGGAATGGATGAGTAGGAGCCGGTGTAGCTATTACGACTGCGGAGATAGTAGAGTCCTGCCAGATACTCTCTATATCATCTGTCCAGCGTAAGTAAGAAAATGCCGCTTGCAACTCCCTATACTTTGCAAGGTTGCGAGTCCAGACCGTAGAGAGCGCCCCTTTTTGCGAGAGTATCCTAAGGAGTTTTTGCCCCCACCTCCCTACCCCTAATAAGGCTATGCTCTTCACAAACCTATGATAACTTTCTGACGAGGATACTTCATTGTAAAGCGGAAAGCCCTCTCCCACTTCTGGCCGGGCTGGAGAGTCACATCCCAGCGAAGCTGCCCATTTTGAGGATTGTGTACCGCTCCCCCACTCTCTTCAAGTTCTACTTTGATTTCAGAAGTACGACTTACAGGTACGCGGTCCCAAATAGTGAGCTGAATAGGCGTGGGGTAGGTGTGAGAGACTTGCAGGCTATAAGCAAAATGATGATATACACTACTACCTGTCGGACGAGTATCTTTTCGGTTTAAGGTCTCGGTGCGCCGCACTATTATACGCTCAGTAGGACCCATATCTATCCACAGCGTATCTCCCTCTAAAAAGGGGGGCCATGTAATATGAGCGACCTCCTGCCCTTCTACTTCTATGATGGCAGGGGCAGTCTCCCATAAGCTAAGAACCTCCAATGAGACCCCCCCTCGTAAATAAGCATGGGAAGCAAGGGGAGCATTGAGGAAAAACTGAAAGGTAGCTATCACCGTATCTTCTTTCAAAAGAAACTGGGTAGAACGCTTACCCGCTGGCACCGTTTGGGTCCCCAGCTCATAGGTCCGAGAAACTGCTTGTTCTTGAATAGTGGAAAGAGGCAGAGAGAAGGTTTCTTTTTCTGTGTTTGCCTCACCTGAATCCTCTCCTCCTCTCCCATCTGCCTTCTCTTCAAACCTATCTAACCTTGAACCCTCAGCGGAATACCCTACAATAGGAGCAGAAAGAGGTTTTATATCTTCTATATCCACATACCACGGCGAGAAGGGGGGCATTTCGCCTATATTTCTCGGTTGTGCAGAAGAGAGAGTAAGATTAACATTTTTCCAGTCTTCTCCTGAAAGATTCTGGACGCTGGCCCAGCGCTGAATTCTCACTTGACCCTGAGCTGGAAAGGCTCTTATGCGATAACTCAGTTGCCAGCCTGCCTGAGGTCCTATAAGCTCTACATGGAAAGGCAGCACCTCCTTTTGAGTCGTCCAGTAGGTGAAAAGTAGCACACCTCCACTCTCCTCTACTCCTTTAAGACGCGCTTGATATACGCTTTTCCAGTGATAGAGCGTATCTTGCGAGAGCCTTAACCGCTTCTGGATGAAATGTTTTTCTTCAAGAAGGCGGGGAAGACGCCTTTCTAAGAGGAGTAGGTATTTCTCTACCTCTTCTGATCGCGTAGGCCCTTCTTCACCCCCTAATCGGATATTACTGACCAATGTACTCTCTTGAGCAGTTAGAAGGAGCAGGCGTTGGCGAAGCTTTGCAATAGCCTCCTCTAAGGAGTCTATTTTCTGCTTCAGCTGTGTAAGGTCCGGGGGGAGGTGCCGAAAACTCAAGCCTAAGGGCTCTACGGCACTCTGGGTTACGCAACCTTTAGCTGTAGGAGGCAAAATAACCCTAACACTTGTAGGATCAGCTTGAGGAGGCAAAGCCGGCCAAATGAAGTAGTTATATCCCCTCTCTGCGGATAACAAACCTGTATAGGTATATTTCCCCCCCATAGGATAGACCGTCACCGCGCTAAGCTGAAGAGACAAAACTATGAGCGTATCCACTTCCGTACAAAGGTACGTAGTGCAATGGAAGTATGGCTGTAGGAGCGTGAGCTGCGAGTCATACAGCCTCCTGTAGTATTGGCTATTCCATACAAAAACTACCTGAGAAGTTCGCTAGGCTGAGGATATTCCTGAGATTTTCTCTGTCCCCATATGCTCTGGTCCCTGATAGAATATCCTAAAGATACTTACGCCCAGACCCAGCTACTTCACGAAGGAAGGGCTCTCGCCTGCACTTTGGCTTTTCCTCTAAATCTCTCTACAGCCGTCCTGAGAGCAGACAGTAGCTCCTCTATACCCTCTCGCGTAACAGCAGATATGAAAAATTGCGGCACATTAGCCGCTGGGAGATTTAGTTTTTTTCTTTCATCAATGGGAACCAAATCAGCCTTAGTAAGAGCTATGAGATAAGGTTTCTCAAGAAGGAGCGGATGATAGGTCTTTAGCTCAGCCTGAAGCTTTTCTAAAAGAAGTGCAGGATTAGGGTGGTCAAGGGGAAGCATGTAAAGGAGAATCGCCCCTCTCTCCACATGCCGCAAAAAGCGAAGCCCCAATCCCTTGCCTTGTGAAGCCCCTTCTATCAGTCCAGGCAGGTCTGCAAGCACAAAACTGCGCCTTCTTTCATCTTCCACCACCCCTAATTGAGGAACCAAAGTAGTAAAAGGGTAGGGAGCAATTTTAGGACGAGCACGGGTGAGAATAGAAAGAAGCGTAGATTTTCCCGCATTAGGGGGACCCACCATACACACGTCCGCTAAGAGTCTGAGCTCTAGTCTCACGACCTTTTTTTCACCGGGTTCTCCTGCTTCTGCAAAATCAGGCGCTCTCAAAGTAGGGGAACGAAAAGCATAGTTACCCCTTCCTCCTTTCCCCCCTTTTGCTAATAGCACCCTTTCGCCGGTCCGTAGCACTTCTCCTAAGAAGGCTCCGCTTCCTTCTTCCCATGCACTTGTGCCTATGGGCACGCGTATAACGATATCCTCTCCGTTAGCACCTCTCTGACAGCGAGGCTTTCCCGCCTCACCAGAGGGAGCCTTGACGACACGACGATACTTTATATCCAGGAGAGTCCATTTCTGTGGGTCCCCTTCCATCCAAATGCTCCCCCCATCCCCTCCATCTCCTCCATCTGGCCCTCCAAAAGGTACATACTTTTCTCGACGCCAGCTTACTACTCCTCTACCTCCATCCCCCGCTTCCAAACGAAGCTTGACATAATCAACAAAATCACTCTCTGCCTGCATACATAGGAAGCCCTATTTCACTACGAAGCCTTATGCGGAATTCCCTCTCTAACTCACTTAGCTCCTCTGGCGTAGAGGGCTCGTGAAGCGTCTCAGGCTGCGCCAACGTCCAGGTTAGCCAGTCAAAAATGTCTAAGAATCCTATTTTTCCTTCTAAAAAGGCTTCCACTACTATTTCGTCCGCCGCATTTAGAAGAGCCGCTGCACTTCCGCCTTTTCTCAGAGCTTCCCGAGCAAACTGCACAGAGGGGAAAGTATTTTCATCTACCTCCTCAAAATGGAGATTACCTATGAGAGGAAGGTTACAATACCCCTCATCAAATGGAACTCGCTCAGGATAGCTCAACGCATACAAGATTGGAAGGCGCATATCAGGCTTGCTTAGCTGGGCCTTCATACAGTTATCCTGAAAAATGACCAAAGAGTGAAGGATGCATTCCGGATGTATCCATACTTCTATTTGATGCTCAGGTACTCCAAAAAGCCAGTGGGCTTCAATCAGTTCCAATGCTTTATTCATAAGTGTCGCAGAGTCTACGGTGATTCGGGCTCCCATCCTCCATACGGGATGTCGAAGTGCTTCTCGCGGTGTTATATGAAGAAGTTCTGACTTCTTTTTTCCTCTGAAAGGTCCTCCAGAGGCAGTTAAGATAAGCTGCTTGATAGTGTCTCTCCCCTCTCCTACCAAGCACTGAAAGAGCGCACTATGCTCACTATCTACAGGCAGAATGCGCTGCCTATAAGCTACAAGCCAAGGCCCACCAAAAACTAAACTTTCTTTGTTAGCCAGCGCAAGCATAGCCCTGGAATGATAGAGAGTATGCCAGCTCGCCCAAAAACCTGCCGACCCTACTATGCCATTCAGTACTATATCCCCCGGGGCTACTGCAAGATATTCATACATCTCCTGAGTTGATAGAAGAGGCAAAGCATAATTCCATTCTTGCCGAAGACGCCGATAAGTAGGAAAGTGTGTAACAGCTATCCAGCGCGGTGAAAATTCTTCTATCCACTGCGGTAAAAGGCTGATCTGACGATGAACTGAGAGCCCCTCTACCCTATATCTCTCAGGATAAGTGGCTATCAAAGAAAGAGCCTGCCGACCGATAGAACCACTCGCTCCTAATACGGTTACATGCCGCAAGTGGGGCGTAATGGATTCGAACCACTGACCTCCTGCGTGTGAAGCAGGCGCTCTAAACCCCTGAGCTAACGCCCCGCTAATAGCAAAAGTAAGATATTTTGCCCTTTTATCTCACCGCAAATCCCCCTTCCACATACCCGTGAGATTGTCCTTCCAGCCAGCGCACCTTATAACGAACCGGCGGAGCAGAACACCATACATAGTCTATTCTTAGCCAAGGATAACGCCAAGTAGGTCCTTCACCCCACGATGCCACTTCAAATGCATCATAGAGCCGTGAGCGTAGCTGCCTATATAGCGGATAATAGGGAGGAGCATTGAAGTCTCCACATACCCCCAAAAGATTGCTCTTGTGTAAATCAATCAGCCGAAGAAGCAGAAAAGCAAAGTACCGTTGGGTATTCCACACTATCCGAAGCCACCTGAATGACCATCTCTCTCTACTTCCCAAGCGATACGAAGGGAAATGCACATTCAGAAGAACCACTTCACTTCCCTTTTCCATTTGCAATCTAACCTCTTGTATACCATTAGTACTACCAGGGAGTAGATAATGCTGATAGCTTCGTAAGATAGGAAGGTCGGAAAGTACTAACATTCCCATATGTGCCCCCGCATCTAAAAAAGCGTAATTTGCGTATCCTAAGCGCTTAGCAAATTTTTCTACCGTGTAGTCTCCCAGAAATACCTCCTGTAAGCACAAAATATGCGGATGCCACTTCCGCAGACTATCCGCTAATCGTTCTATCTGCTTACGATTGTAGTGAGCCCCGTCCATATTAAAGGAGGCTATTCGTAGGCAGGAGGAGCTTTGGGGCAAAGTAGGCCAAAGTTGCCATACAACTCCTAAGCTCAACCCCCATCCTAAAAGCCCTCCTACCCAAAAAATCCGATATTTTTTATCTTTCCATATACCCCATCCACATAGTAACAGACCCAAATAAGGCCATATCACTCCTATGCCAAGTGGAACACTCCACACCCACGGAGGCACATACCACGATAGAAAAAGGAGAATCATAGTGATCACGGCTAGAAGCCGAGTAAATACCACAAATTACAGTCTTTCTGCCGCTTTTCTTAGAATATTCTTCTCTCTTCGTGTGAGGCTTTGGATGCCTTTTTGATTAATTTTGTCTAAAATTCTATCTACCTCTTCTGAGGTAACCTCTTCCCGATAGAAGGAGAAAGAAAAAACCTGAGCAAGATGTTCAGGTGTCCACCCTTTCTTGAAAAGATAGCCAATTAATACGCCCATACCCGCCCCAGAAAGGTGGGCTACAGCACTAGCCTCCCCTCCATTTAGCGTTAAGATGAGGTCCATAAGTATCCAGATGAGGGATAACCATCGCAGAGCTATCGGCCCCAGAAATAATAAATAGACCCTATAATGAGGCAGTAGCGTCACTGTGGCGAAAAAGACCCCATTCACAGCCGCCGAGGCTCCCATAGCATACCCATTGTGAGGATAATGTGTCCAAGCATAAGAGAGATAACCTATTGCCCCTGCTATACCGCCAAGCCCATAAGCCCAATATAACCGACGAGCAGGCTGAACAGTAGTAAATATGTGCCCCATCCAATATAGCCAAAGCATATTTAGAAGAATATGCCAGATACCCCGTAAGTCATGTATGAACATATGCGTCAGGACAGACCACGGCTGCTGGAGAAGAAGCATAGGCACGCTAGGTAAAGCTAAACGCCTATAATAGTGCTCAAAAAGGGGTAAGCTACCATTAAGGTAAAACCCCAACGCTACAAGCACAGAACTTACATAGAAAATCACATTTATACCAATCAACCAGCTCAATGGAGATACACCTGAAAAGAATTGCCTCCCCAAGGAGACCATATGCTTAGACAAAAATAAGAACTTGCCTTATTTATTCATGGATAAAGGACACAGGTGGGTACGGCGGCAACCAAAGCCAGTACACTCCCTTTGAATAAGTACTTAGAGGGATAGACATTGTGGGTCCTTCTACTTGGAATTTCGCAAGAATCCTCCCACTGTTATCCAGGAGGATGATATCCGAAAAATTAGCTATGTTTTCTATATCAACTATTAGAAATTCTCCTGCCGGCGAGGGATAGAGGCGAAAAGACTTTCTAAAGGAGAAGGTTGAAGAAGTAATATCCACCAGTATTCCATCAGACCAGGTAGGATCACCCACTAGACCCGCTCCATTTTTAGCCCTCACACCGAAATAATAAGTCTGTCCATGAACAAGATTGAGAGGGGAGTGCGTATGAGAAAGAGCACTTCCCCCTGTAGGAGACCAGCCTACTACATCCGTCAATCCTGGCGCCGTGCCAATTGCATATTCATATTCCATGACATCTGAGTTGGGATCAGCACTCGCATCCCAATTACCTGTCAGTTGAGTACCATCTGAAGTAACTGTCTCATCCAGAGCCGTTCCATCACGCACCGCAGGAGGTGAAGAAGGGGGTGTCCAGTCTACATTTACATCCTCCTGAGAAATAGCAGAAAAAAGCTCAGCCCTGTCCATCACACGACTGAGAATCCGCCCACCTGCTTGCGAAGGCGCACTATTCTCAGCAGCTAATAAACCATTAGTACCCACAGAAATAAGAACAGAGTTGCCACTCCTATTTCTCCATACCTCCACTTTCTCCCATTCTACCTCCGCCTGATTCGTGCGTAGGCTAATATACCCCCCTGCCATAAGTGGCGTATCATCTTTCCAGCTCACCACGAAATTTCCATTTATCCACACAGCAATATACCCACTATCATACAACACCTCCACGAGATAGTCATTATAAGGGGAAAGGGCATATGGTATCGTCCACCTCGTGTGAAGAATATTAGAGATAGTCTCGTATATTTGAACATCCTGCTGATCATACCTTAGCCATATGAGATAAGAATTCCCTCTTTGAGACTGGGATATATCATCTGCCAAGATGTGGAAGCCCCAACGGCGATTACCTGTAGAGTTGAGAAGGCGCGCCTGCACCCGATAAAGATGAATAGAACCCTGTAAAACAGCATGATGATAGCCCGTATTGGTGGAAGTAACATCTTGCTGCTGAAGCACACCACTGGATATTTGCCAGCTTCCTACCCCTGCAAGCCACGAGCCAGATGTAGCTGCAAATTCATCATACAAGAAGCCTGCAGAAGAAGAAGCCTCCCAAGTATTACCCGCACGGAAAAGGGGCAAGAAGAAATGCCGCTCTATCCCACTCAATGCATCATTATCAATGAAATCTTGTACATAATCGGCTGTTTTCCAGCCTGTAGTTACAACAGATGTGGAAGGGGGAGTAAGGTCTGCTTTCGTTTCAGCTATGGCTACATTAGACCACCAGTTAGCTCCATCTCTTATTTGTGAGAGTATTCGCACGGCTGGAGTTGAAGGGGTAGCGCTTTCATATCTTGCATGCCCTCCTACCCCTACTTCTACCCAGAAACTACTACTGCGGCTCCGATAGACTCTTATCTCGTCATACGCTACCTCCGCATTTCCTGTGCGCAGAGAGATATGACCTCCCGTAGTCAGAGGAGAAGGGTCTCTCCAGCTTGCTGACAGAACATCATTTATCCAGATTCGGATGAGACCTGTGGTAGGATTATAGGTAGCCTTTATATCATACCATGTATTTGGCGCAAAGGGATAGTTCTGCTGATACTGCGGAGAAGGTAAGACATTTCCGGTAATGCGATAAATCTCTATGCGCTGCTGGTCCAAGCGAAACCACAGCAAGTAAGAATCCCCTCGCTGCGTCTGTGTAGGATCGCTCACAAAGATGTGCAAGCCTCCCCGGCGATTACTACCAGTTCCCCCAATCTGCATTTTCCAGTGATAGAGCCATTCAGTATTAGCATCCTGTGCTACGGGAAAGAACAAATTCGTATTGTTGGCAGCTACATCCGTCTGGACAAGCACGCCCCCATTCACCTGCCAGTTCCCCACGAAAGCGGTCCAATCACTTGATATAGCTCCTCCCGAAAAATCTTCATAAGCAAAGCCCTTCCCCCCATTCGCGCTCCATACAGTACCATCATAATCTGCTACACATACATATCTTTCAGCCACTTGATTATTATCCGCATCGTCAAATTCCACTAAGAAACTTCTGCCATACCAATCCCTCAGGGGACGGATAGTGGTGACAGGTGGGTCTGCATCCATGAGGCAGCTCCACGTGGCAAGCCATCCTTGCGCATTCGTAGCATTGTCAGATTTATAACGGAAAGTGAGGCTACCATTCGTACCTACCACGACTCCAGGCGAGTTTGTTCCTGTATAAGAACCTATTAGAGGACTCGCAGTGGAAGGGCCATCATAAATAAAGAGTGTATCGTACCCATTTTCCAAGGAGAAAGAATGAAAAGTAACAGTAACCTGCACTGCACCCGTAGGACTCAAGGTCCATGTCCAGTCCTCTCTATTGAAATAGTTTCCATGGGTGCCTCCCATATCAAAGAGAGTGTCTTGACAGCGCACAGTGGCACAACTTGTGAAATGGTCTCGCAAAGCTCCCCATAATTCTGGACGGCTCCCATCATAGCTTAGGGCCCACATGCCTACTCCCCCTATCCCTTGCTGGATCACAGTACGATATATCCATGCCAGGCTTAGGGAGTCATGCCACCAGGTCTGATACCACTGCCCTCCAGACTGATAAATAAAATATCGGCTGCGAGAATGCGAATCCCAGTTCCATCCATAGGTGTTTGCTTCATTATACGCATTTTGGTAAGTGCGAGCCACCCCATTACCCGTAGTAGAGGAAGGATAAGTATTCGTAGTGGTAGGATAGCGAAACCCATAATAAGGCACGCCTAAAATCAGCTTATTTCGGTTAGCTCCGTTAGCTAAGTAGTCTATAAGCGTACGGCTATTACATCGGGAGCCCCAGAGCTGCCCCACATGAAGCAGCCCCGTAGGACCCGCCGTGGGGGCTGTACTCCAGTAGAAATCATACCCCATTATGAAAAGTTGATCACATAAGTTGGAGAGCGTTATTACATCATATGCATTATTCCAATCTACGGCAGGCAGTGCCACGGAGAGTTTAGCATTTGGGAGCCTTCGCTGAAGTGTATCATGAAGCTGCTGCATAAAGCTAACAAAATTCACTCTCTGCGCCGCTGGAAGCCCTTCAAAATCTATATTTATGCCATCCGCACTTCGCTGGGATACAAGGGAAACTAAACTATCAATGCAACGCAAACGGGCAGAAGGATTCGTAAGAAAGTTGGTCAGATTCGTTCCCCCAAATAGCGTAGCGCAGAGCTGTACTTCTGTACCATTATTGTGCGCTGTAGGGACCAAGGATGTAGTGCGCCAGGTATTGATTACGGTAGGATTAGCATAGTTTCCCGTGGAAGGGTCTACTTCGTAAGAGAAAAAAATCACAGTAGAGAGAAGAGACCACTGGTAAGAATTAAATGCCGTGCCCGCCCAATAGGGATGATACCCCATCACTTGTTTATTCAAGGTACATACAGAACCCGTGCGAGCAGAGGGAAGATGAAGAGGTGCAGGGGATAAACCATTCACGCTATCCCACTGCGTCTCTGACAGATAAGCATAGGAGCGATGACTCTCTGCCTCTAACTCATGAATGGAAACAAATCCATGCTGGGCTACCCCACTGCTAAGTAGTAAGAGAAAGGACAAAACGGATTCCGCTCTTTTCATGTAAGCAAAAATAGCCCTTTCATATGTAAGGGAAAAGTAGATTTACTCGCCCTTCACCCCAAACTTAGGTACCCGAATATAAATACCGTCTGACTTAGGCGCATTTTGGAATATAAGGGGAGAAGGCTCTGGCGACCCAGGTACATCGGGGCGCAAAAATCCGGAGGGCTCCCCCACAAAAAGCAGCGGCTCTACATTCTCTAAAGGCAGCTCGTTGATTTTCTCTACAAAGTCCACTATTCGCTGGAGGTCTTTCAGCAGGTCGGCTTTCTCTGAGCCCTCTAACTGGAGCCGAGCCAGCTCACACAGGGTGTCCAATAGGTGTGAGTCTATTTTCATACGCTACAAGTGTCTGCTTCATCCATTCATAGACTTTATTTCGGAGGCTTTCTACCGTCTCCTCATCAGGAAAAATCAGAGGATGGAAAATGCAAGTTATTTTGCCGGGCTGCATAAGGAAGCGTCCGTCTGCACTGAGGCAATCATTTGAACCACTTATTACAAGGGGAAGAAGGGGCACGTTTAGTTCTTTAGCCATCATAAAGGCTCCATCATAGAATTTTCCTAAGGGAAGGGTATGTTTTGTAGTGCCCTCAGGGTAAATCAGTACGGATATACCTTCCTTGAGCTTACGAGCCACCTGTAAAAGGCTTTTTGTACGGGCATGGAAGTCTCCTCTATCCACTATTACATGGAGACGCCTATAGGTCCAACCGTATAAGGGGATCCGAGCCAGCTCGGCTTTGCCAAGAAAGGCTACACGAGGAGGAAAGATCGCATAGCATATAGGAATATCTAAGTAGCTTCTGTGATTAGCCACAATGATGCAAGGCTCAGAAGGGAAATAGTAGCCTTTTACATGGACACGAATACCACCCATGAATAGTATAAGCTTGCCCCACAGACGATTAAGCTGATGCCCTATACGAGTAGTAAGAGGAGTAAGGCGAGCTAGTACCAGGCCGTAAATAGGCAGCATGAGAAGAAAATACCCTACAAGCCAGAACGCAAACCACAAACTCCATATCCTGCGAAAAAAGTTCCTCATAAGGCAGCCAGCTTGTCCAAGGATAGCGTACGATGAGAACGAGCGTAGTGATAAAAGATAAAAAGGGCAGCACCTGCCTCTAAAAGTGCAAAGAAAAGGAGGAGAAAAAGTACCGCTAGAGCTTCAGCTGTGCCAACAGCAATGAGTAAGGGGGCTGCTGCATTCAGCATGAGTTCTACCCCAATCAAGAGCCATAAAGCATGCGCACGGGAGAGAAGAAGATAAAGACCACTTACAAATAAAACTAAGCTAAGCACAAAGGGCATACAGAATGTGTGTATTTTTGCCGCAAAGATAATATCCCTATGGATAATGAAATTCAGGCATTAATCCAGGCAGATGATGTAGTGTCCTTGCAGGCTCGCCTGAATCTACCTGCTGATTTGAAGCTAAGAGACTCCCAAGAAGCGACTCTTTTACATTGGGCGGCTCGCGCGGGTGCGCTCTCTACCACAAGATGGCTCATTCAACAGGGACTTCCTCTGAATGAAACAGACCAAAATGGCGAAACCCCTTTGCATTACGCCGTGAGAGGCGGACATAGAGAAGTAGTAGATTTGCTTATTAACCACGGAGCTGATGTAAATGCCGCTACATACACAGGTGCACGTCCCCTACACTTAGCCGCCCATGCAGGTAATCTTCCTATCTTACAGCGCCTGTGTGAAGCAGGGGCAGAAGAAGATGCAGCTAATGAAAATGGCTCCACACCTCTTCATTTAGCCGTATATAATCACCACATCCCCGTGGTAAAGTTCCTCCTAAATAGGGGTGCCTCCATCCATGCGGCTACTCATAAAGGCGTTCAGCCCATACACTGGGCAGCTATCACGGGAAATGTAGAGGTGATCCAACTCCTACTGGAAAATGGCGCCGAAGTAAATGCACAAGATAAAGAAGGACGCACTCCCCTCCATGAAGCAGCCGCTCGGGGACACCTAGAATCTGTCAAACTACTAGTACAGAAGGGTGCAAATATTAATGCCACAGACATAAGAGGGCAGACCCCTTTATACTATGCAGAGAAGCGGTGGCATACTGAAGTAGCTGACTGGTTGCGCGAGCAAGGTGCGGAAGAATAATGCGATACCTTATTACCTCAGCCCTTCCATATGCCAATGGTCCTCTTCACATAGGACACATCGCAGGAGCTTACCTGCCTGCTGACATATTCAATCGCTACCTGCGACTTCGCGGACATGAAACTCTCTTCCTGTGCGGTTCGGATGAACATGGCGTAGCTATCACCCTACGCGCATGGCAGGAGAAACGCACCCCTCAAAGCATCATAGATGAATATCACCCCCTCTTAGAAAATAGCCTACGCGCAATAGGCATCCAGATGGACTATTATGGACGCACTTCTGATCCCCTCCATCATCAGGTAGCCCAGCATTTCTTCTTACGCCTGCTTGAGAAAGGCTTATTAGAAGAGCGAGAAGTTATTCAGTTTTGGGACCCGCAAGCGCATACCTTTTTACCGGACAGATACATCGTGGGCACTTGCCCTCACTGCGGTTATGAAGAAGCCTATGGAGACCAGTGTGAGAAATGTGGCGCACTTCTCTCTCCTACAGAACTCAATAATCCTCGCTCTCGTTTATCCGGGGCTGAACCAGAAAAACGCCCCAGCCGCCAGTATTATTTTCGCTTAGACCTTCTACAGCCCCAGCTTGAAGCCTATGTTCAAAGCAGAGAATGGAAACCTAACGTCAGGCCTGTCATAGAGAGTTGGCTTAGGGCTGGCCTGGCGCCTAGAGCCATCACAAGGGATTTAGATTGGGGGGTACCGCTTCCTCTTTCTAATATGCAAGGAAAGGTTCTCTATGTGTGGTTTGAGGCTCCACTCGGCTACATTTCAATAGCCCAACGCTGGGCTATGCAAACACAAGACCCCCAAAAGTGGGAAATCTACTGGAAAAATCCCGAGACACGCATAGTTCATTTTATCGGGAAGGACAATATCGTCTTCCATACTCTTATCTTCCCCGCTATTCTTTTAGGGGTTGAAGAAGGATACACCCTGCCCTATGCTGTTCCAGCTAATGAGTTCCTTAACTTAGAAGGCAGAAAAATTTCCACATCTCGCCAATGGAGTATAGACATTCACAGGTATGTAGCGGAAGCCCCCGAGAGAATAGATGAGCTCCGATATGTCCTTACAGCTCTCATGCCTCAGAGTCAGGATAGAGACTTTACATGGGAGGAATACGTCGGTAAAATAAACAACGAGCTTATTGCTACCCTTACTAATCTCATTCACCGGATACTTACCTTTCTTTGGCGCATGGGCCCTACACACTCTGTATCTCCTCATCCCTCTCTCATTCAGTGGCGAAGAGAGGCTGCACAGGAAGTAGGACAGCGTATTGAAAGTTATGATTTTTCGGGTGCTCTAAATACAATACTGAGCTTAGCCCAGAAAGCAAACAAATCCCTCACTGAATCCGCTCCTTGGAATCAAGAAAGCCAGAAGGCTAGGGAGATCGTAGCGGGTTATGGGGACCTTCTCGCTGCCCTGGGCACCCTCTTAGAACCTTTCCTCCCCCTCAAGGTAGCTCCTACCCTAAGAAAAACTTTAGATATCCCTCTCTTTTCTTGGGCGAAATTAGAAAGCCCTTTGCCTCTCATAGATACCCTACACCTACGAGAAGCTCCTACACCCTTAGTGACTCGGGTTTCTCCGCAAGAGGTTGAAAGATGGCGTAAAGCCCTTCTGCCCTCTCCTGCTCCCTCTTCTCTTGGAACTTTCATTTCTATAGAGGATTTTGAGAAAATTCGCCTTAAGGTCGTCACCATCCTCAACGCCGAAACAGTTCCCAAAGCAAATAAGCTCCTAAAACTCACCATACAAGCAGAGGACGGCATACACACAGTGGTATCAGGTGTAGCCCAATTCTATACGCCTGATATGCTAATAGGGAAACAGGCTATATGGGTGGCTAATCTATCGCCTCGCACGATAAAAGGTATACAGAGTGAAGGCATGCTCCTCTTCTCAGAAGGGGAAAATGGCACTCTTGTGCGGGTTGCACCTGAAAAGCCCGTACCTCCCGGTAGTATCGTTAGATAGTTAAGTAAGAAGCATTTAGCTGTCGTCTACCATCTGGAAAGTATTCCAGCCTTAGTTCTACTGCAGGAAGAGGGGGTGGCTCAGGAAGCCTGTCAGCCCACTCTATGAAGATAAGCGGCGCAGTCTCCATCAGCTCATATAATTCAGCCCACCTGGACGGAATGTCCCAGGTAAAACGATACAAATCTACATGAACAGCATGATCATAGAAATGGATATAAGTAAAGGTAGGGCTACTCACTTCTTCCCCTACCCAAGCCCGCACAAGTTGGGTTTTACCTACACCCATCGGACCCACTAGAAGCCAACGGCGTACTAAGGGCGCCCAGCTCTGCAGTTCCTTCACGACTTGAGGTAGCTCTTCAAAAGAGAATATACGGGTGTATGCTTGCTGCTGCATCTACACCAGATAGCGTAGATGGTAATTTTATTTCCTCACCTCCAAGCGTATAAAAGGTACGATAATCTCCTCTAAGCTTATGCCCCCATGCTGGTAGGAGTCGCGATAGAGGCGTACATATTCATTATAGTTAGTGGGATAGACTAAAAAGTGGTCTGCACAGGCAAATAGGTATGTAGAGCTCGCTGTAGCCTTGGGTAGTTTCGCATCCACGGGTTTCCGAATGTGAAATAGTCCTTTTTCCTCTCTATCATAGTTGAGATTTCGTCCTTGTTTATAGCGTAGGTTTGTGGTCGTCTCACGGTCTCCTAAGACTCGTATAGGCTTTCTTACTTGTACAAATCCATGATCAGTAGTAAGAAAGACCTGAGAAGTGTATTGAGGCAAGGTTTTCAGGACTTGTAAGAATACAGAGGTTTCCAACCATGCGCGAGTGGTAGCGCGAAGAGCTATGTCATTTGCTGCTAGTTCCTTGAGAATATTCATCTGCACCCGAGTATGGGCCATGAGATCCAAAAAGTTGAAGACAAGAAGCACCACTTCATTTTTCCTCAGAAGACTGGGAAGTTGCTGAATAAGAGTTTTGCCTTCCTCAGGACGGAGTATCTTCACGTATCCCACTCTCACGGGTATTTTATAGCGATGAAGAAGGTCATTGAAAAACTCCTCTTCAAAGAGATTCTTCCCTCCCTCCTCGTCATCATCCGCCCAATAGCGGGGAAAGCGCTGAGCAATATCCAGCGGGAAAAGCCCCGAAAAGAGACTGTTGCGGGCATATTGCGTAGCAGTAGGAAGAATAGAAAAGAACAAATGTTCCTCCGCTGTACTATAGTATGGTGCAATAAGCCCTTCCAGAACTTTCCACTGATCATAACGCATTCCATCTATGAGTACCAGTACGGTAGGCTCCCCTGCTCGCACGCCTATCTGAGGCAGAAAATACCTCGGGAGGATATCGGGAGAGAGAGAAGGGCGTTGAGAACTATTCACCCAGTCTAAATAATGCTCAGTAAAAAAGCGACTGAATACAAGATTAGCTTCTGCCTTTTGACCTTCCAGTATTTCACGCAGCGCCTCAGCTTCAGTCTTGTCTAAGGTGATGTCCCAGTGAACAAGGTCTTTAT
>JANXCJ010000022.1 GCA_025060275.1 Bacteroidia bacterium
ATAGAGCTTAGCACGGTTGAGGGGGCGGTAGTGCTGGACCCGTTCTTAGGCAGTGGCAGTACAGCCATAGCAGCCCTGCGCCGAAAAAGGCACTTTATAGGGGTAGAGATTCATCCAGAATATGCCTCGGCGGCTGGGGAAAGGATTCGTGAGGTACAAGCGGTTTTGTTATGAGATGAAAATGCTGCTGCATTCACAAGAGGTGCAATTCTTCTCTCCAAAGTGGTTGCCCGAGTATTGAAGACTAATCGTGCGATCGCTAAAACTGGGATAACCTACGTAAAAAGCTCAGTTTGAATATACACCTTCTCCGCAGGGCCATTCTCCAAGGCTCGCTTTAGGGAATTCCATGAGCTTCTATCTGGACACACGATGAATAGGTACTCACTATTTTGGAGGTGAGAGACCTTGCCTACCTTTTCTCCTTTGGGATTGTAGATACCTATTTGAGCCCCGATGTACCTTTTATGGTAATGATTGAGTACAAGGGTAGGTCCCCGTACTTCGCATAAGCTCCTAAGCTCTTCTATCGAGAAAAAGCCCTCATTACTGAAGGAAAGAACTATGTAGGTCGCTTTCAGCTCCCGAAGTAGCTGCGAGAGAGCTTGCACGGCTTTTTCCTTGGAGTTGAAGGGGCTTTTCTTTTCTCTCACATCGGTACGCTTGCATGCCACCCCATAAATAGAAGGCTGGTCAAAAAGCACAAGCGTCTCCCAAATATGGTAGTTTCCTGCGTAGGAGTGCTGGTTATAGGGGGGATCCAAATATGCGATGTCCGCCTCTATCGTTTTGGCCCATCTTAATGCGTCTCCCAAAATAGCTTTTCCGTCTCCTGGTAGAAGAGGAGGATACTGCAAGATTAGGGGCTGGTATGAGCGAGGCGCCCCCATCTTAAGGTAAGCCATCTGCAAGCCAGTAGTAGAATCTACCTTATCTGCCGCCAACATCAAACTCGTAAGCAAAATCGCATGCAAAGTCTCATCAGAACCGCTGACTTTATCTATCTCTTTACGAATGACTTCTATTTTAGCTGCGTTATGCGGTTGGAAAAACCGAGAACGTTTTGCGTAATACTCAGTAAACCATCCCGCTTCTGGGGGAATCTCACTGAGGTAAGCAAGGAAAGAGGATAAATGCTCAGGGGGATAAGCATTTCTATCCGCTTCTATCAGGGCCTTAGCTAAAATATAAGCGAAGTTGAGTAATCTCTATCTATCACGAAGTATTCCTCTTGCTTGAGTGTGTGTCCTACACGAGCACTACCTGAAAATGGTTCTAAGATAGTAAACTCGCTCTTCCTTTTTTTCTTTCAATTCAGGAGAGGAGACTACTATCTGTCAGATAACTCCGAGTATTCATCGAAACGATGCACGCTTAGAGCCGATGTACTTTATTATGGCCAACTGGACTGAGTACATAAATAAGTTATCATCCTGGCATGCGGTACTAAGCTGTGCATGCGCTCCGAATGTCGCATGCCACTAAGGGCTGGGGGATAGGGTTCTACACACACTACCCTTTCAGCTCCAGCGGATGCAAAAAAGATAGCCGACTCTCCATAGTACCCCCCGATATCTAACACTTTTAGTCCTTGATAGTTAGTGCTGTACTCCTTTCGGATAATAAGCTCTACTAATACGGCTAACTCAGTACCCTCGTTTGTCAAACTCCTTAGAATGCATCCTGGGGCAAGTTCCCATACAATCACATTTTGCTCAGGGTCTATTCTCACGCAGGGAAGCTTGTTCCACAGATATATGAGAGAAATCAAGTTAGTTGGAAGAATATGCATCCTGACAGGCTGATTCAGATATAAAGTATGATAGCTTCTCCCAATCAGCAATCGCCACATAGTAGAAACAAGTGGAACTATCTTTCGAGCTTCTCTCCACCTTTTTATAAGCTCTAATATTCGTAATAGCCTGATTCCTAGACTATGCTCGCCATCAAAACTTAGTAATCTCCTTTTCTGAAGAAAATAAATCAAGCGGTTACGAAAGCCTGGTGGGGCTAACATTCATACGAAGGTATATAACCCGGGTGCCCCACGAAGCTCTCTTTACTTACGGAATACAGGTTATACTGTCCTCAATCTCTTGATAGAAAAGGGGCATACTTTGGACTGAGTTTTTAAGGATACAAACGGCCCCTGATAACTCTTTCTTATTGAGCTGCATAAGTGTGCTTAGGCACTCTATGTCTGGGCATTTTTCAAAAAGGTGGGAGCGCCTTACGACTGTATTTGTAGGAGGTGAGAAGCAGAATCTCTTATAGAAGCTTGGGTTGGAGAGTTTAGATGTTCTGAATTAGCTGGGTATGTTGCACGGATGCCTAAATTCGCCTCTGATGAAATTCTACACTGCCCTTAGGTAGGATAGTCTCTCTGGATAGAATGTGAAGTCTCTACTACAAGGGATAGTCATAAATCTCTGTAGAGCCTTTCCATTTTTTTGTAGTAGAGAACCTAACGTCTGATGTCTGAATGCAGTTATCTAATTACTGAAGTGAGAGGCGCACCATTACGAATTGACCCGTTCTCCCTAAGGTATAAGCCAAAAGCCCCTCAGTATTCGTAAGCTGACGCGTAAGCTTGCGGTAGAAAGCATCAGTACTCCTGAAACCTTGAATGAAAGGTCTTGGTGGAGAAGTTTCCCCTTTTTCATCTATTGTAACTGCAAAAATCTGGCTACCAGTCCCTTTTGCATATCCTTTGTAAAAAAAGTATAAGTGTGTGGGGCCTACCAGCAGCCCATAAGATAATTCGGTATCTGTGCTACCTGTTTGTGCTTTAGGAATTACTCGAAACCATTCTAGCCTGCCCGCTGAGTCTATAGCGAATATTACAATGTCCTCATAGTGATAGGTCTCCTGCGTGTACCAGAAACCGTAAAAGTCGCGGAAGGTACTTGTAGTAATATAAAACTGTTCTCCTATAAGGAGCAATCCTCCATCTGCTCGGGGAATGAGTTGGTTGAGGTAAAGGTCTGGTATGCCCCTTCCTCGTTGGATTTGGCGCTCTGAGAGGAACCTTTGAAGCACCTCGGTCGGGAGGGGGATTTGTTGTATGTCGGACAGGAAGAAGCCTTTCCCCTCTACGCGGGCAAAAAGAAGCCCTTGGACCTGTGAGGAGCCTTTTCGTAGTGAATAAAAGCTGGCGATGCGGCATCCCCCCCCTTTTTCAATACGGAACATAGGCTCTATCAGATAGATATCCTCTACCTCTAATAGCACACTCAGTGTAAGATTGAACTCGGGAATGTATTTGAAAAGGTAATAGCGAGGATAAGGTGAATTCGCTATTTTTACGCTGCCGAGGGCAAAAAGATGCCCTTCGTGACTGGGCTGAATGGCTTGGCGCACCTCTAAGTCTCGTTCGCTATAAGGGAATACCCACGTACCTGCATAGCTGGTATCCTCTCCAATCAAGTAGAATAAGATGCGGTCGGCGCTATCCACCGCTGAGCGTAAACCTACACTAAGACAGGCATAACGCCGATTGGGAGAGTAGGTAATCTCAATAGAAGAGTTTCTGCTAAAATTTTCTACTACAAGAACTTTTTCGCCCCTGCGATAAAAGCGACCTTCTAGATCTGTCGTATAGGCATAAATAAGTCTTTTATTCCCCTCAATCTTTTGGGTGAAGACCCATATCTGTGTATCTACGACAGCAAGGTGAAGGAGCTCTTCCCCTAAGCTTTGATCAAAGAGTTCCTGAGACCACTCATGCCGAAAGTCTGCATCATACTTGTGCAATGCAAATGTACGGACGGAAGTGGGAGACTTATAGGAAACTGTGATGAGTCCTCCATCTGCTTGCACATACTCGGCACGGAGTGGGCGAGGTTGCTTCCTATCTAAGGAAAGTTCTGCTATCACAGTTTGCGTCCATACCAGGAGTCCTAAGAGATACTGCATTTATTTTTGCCAAATTTACAGCTGAATTTCTCCCTTATACCAACGCCAGAGGAAGGTTACCTGATAGGGTGAAAGAAGACCCATATGCTCCCAGTAAGACAGCGCCTGGGGAAAAGTAAGCAAGACATAGAGAGGATAGGGTAGAGAGGCTATGGTAGCCCCCGCATAACTCCATAGGGTAGCCACTGCTGCAATAGGAAAGCCTTCTTTCTCTAGAGTGGCTATTGCGCGAGAAGCACTACCCCCAGTAGATAGGAGATCCTCTACAAGGAGTATAGGACCGATGCCCTTGGGGAGTCCTTCTATCTGTCTGCCCATTCCGTGGGCTTTGGGTTCGGAGCGTATGTATCCTAAAGGAAGTCCCAAAGCCGCGCTTAGCCATGCTGCCCAAGGTATGCCACCCGTTGCTACCCCTACCACCGCTTGAAAAGAAGGAGCGAATCTCAATTTCCTCGTTAGCTCCTCTACTATCCACCTGCACCAGAATGGATATCCTAAAACCCTTCGGTGATCTACATAAATGGGACTCTCCCGCCCAGAGGTCCACTGAAACCAAGGAGGGTTTGTGCGGATAGAAACTATTCCTGCCTCCCATAAGAAGTAACTATAAGCTTTGTAGGACACACTACAAAAAAACAAAGGCTCGTGGCAAAAGCCACGAGCCAAGAAGGAGCTCCTCTCTCTGTTCTTACTTCACTTCAATTCGGGCGACCTGGGCTTTCTTTTCGTCTTTTGGCAGAGAAAGGACTAAAATACCGTCCTTATACTCTGCGGTGATGGCTTCTATTTTTACATCTTCGGGGATAATAAAGCTTCGCGTGAATGACCCATATTGAGTCTCCATGCGGTGGTAAGTTCTCTTGTCTCCTTCTTCCCTAAAGAACTTCCTTTCCCCTGACACGGTGAGTCGCCCTTCACTTAGTTCTACTTTGAAATCCTCTTTCTTCATGCCGGGGGCTGCTACATGGATTTCATATTCTTTCTCTGTCTCCACGATATCCACCCGCGGCACGAAGGTTTCTAAACGAGTAAAGTTACTCGCTGTCTCATTGAACATTCGTTCAATCATCTCCTGTATGCTACGCATCCTTTCAGGAAGCGTCTCTGTCCAGTCCATCAGTCTCACTAGGCTGCTCATAGTTCTTTCTGTTTTGAATTTTTCATGGAGAAATAAGGCAGAATTCATGCCATTCTAAATCTTGTGGCTAATATGGCAGAATTACTGCATAATTGGCAGGTTAGGTAGAGTAAAGTGTCTGAGAAGTCATATATTTGTTCTATTCCTGATATGGCTCGGGTGGAGTTTAAGGATTATTATGCTACATTGGGGGTGGAACGAGGTGCTTCTCAGGAGGCTATAAAAAAAGCCTATCGGCGTCTTGCTCGCAAATATCACCCTGATGCTAACCCTGGGGATAAGGTAGCTGAAGAGAAGTTCAAAGAAATTCAGGAGGCCTACGAAGTGCTCTCTAACCCCGAGACTCGCGCTAAGTATGACAGATTAGGTGCAGACTGGCGCCGATACGAGAACATTGCGCAGGGACCCTTTGGCGGAGCATATGGCGAGTGGTCCAATATAGGTGGATTTGAGGGATTCTCTGATTTTTTCCGAATGTTTTTTGGGGAGGACTTTCTACGCCAGAAAAGAGATGTTGAAGTTTCCCTACCTATAACATTAGAGGAGCTGTACAAAGGAGGACTCAAAAGAATCCAGGTAGGAAGTCAGGTAGTAGAGTTTCACCTAAAAGCAGGCACCTCTCCCACAAGCCGCCTTCGTTTGCGGGGCAAAGCGCCAGGGGGTAATGACTTATTAATCCACCTCAAAGTGCAACCCCACCCTTTATTTGCGCTGAAGGGGAAAGACTTATACGCCACGCTGGAAGTACCTCTTTATACAGCTCTTTTGGGAGGGCAGGTGGAATTCTTACATATAGATGGACAGCGGTTGCGTATTACGCTTCCCCCAGAAACGAGTAATGGGCACACCCTGCGCTTACGGGGTAAGGGATGGCCAGGGGACTCGCCTGGGGACTTATATCTTACTGTTCAGGTAGTCCTGCCCCGTAACCTCACAAGTAGAGAAAAAGAACTTCTGGAAGAGCTACGTCGGCTTCGTCCAAGCGGGAAGTAGGGCGAAAAGGAGAGAAGCTGGCGGCTTCCTTTCTGCGGCAAGAAGGGTACCTAATTCTTTATCAAGGGTGGCGTAAAGGTATTCATGAAATAGACATAATAGCATGGGAAAAAGGAGAAATTGTATTCGTAGAAGTACGTACGCATACTTCTTGCGCCAGTTGGTATCCTGAGTACTCTATAAGCCTGCGCAAACAGCTGCGACTCAAAAAGGCTATTGAAGTGTTCCTGAATCATACTCCTGAATATGCACAGGTCCCGGGTCGGATTGACATAGTATCTGTGCAACTGGGTAAGCCTGCTCAAGTCTATCTTATTCGGGATGCTTTTCGCTAAGGGGTTGCTTGAAGGTGGTATAGGCGAGCGTATAGGCCTTGTCGCTCTATTAGGGTCTGGTGTGTGCCTTGCTCTACAATTTTTCCTTCCTGTAGTACGTAAATCCAGTCTGCATGACGCACGGTAGAGAGACGATGTGCAATCAGAATGAGCGTATAATGGCGAGGGAGGGCAGACAATGCCATGTGTATGCGAGCTTCTGATTCACTGTCTATGGCGGCGGTGGCCTCATCTAAAATGAGAAGCTGCGGATTACGATAAAGAGCTCTGGCTAAGGCTATCCGCTGACGCTGACCGCCAGAGAATCGCTGTCCTCTCTCTCCTACTACTGTGAGTAAGCCTTCCGGAAGCTCCTCTATAAATGCTCGCGCTTGAGCGATCTCCAGAACTTCCCATACTTTTCTCTCATCTATGGGCCCCTCCGTTCCATAGGTGATATTCTCTAAAAGGGTAGTATGAAACAATATGCCATCCTGCGGAACTATCCCTAGCAGACGCCGGTAACTGATAGGGTCTATCTCTGAAAGGGGCTTGCCATCTACCCGTATTTCTCCTGCAGTAGGGCGATAAAAGCCTGCAATAAGGTCCGTCAAAGTGGTTTTTCCTGAGCCAGAGGGCCCCACAAAAGCTATCCTTGCTCCAACTGGAATCTCTAAGGAAATATTTTGAAGTACCTGCTTATCCCCATATCTAAAGGATACATTATGTAAGGAGATTCCCCGCTCAAGCCGTGAAATTTTAGCAAGGCTACCCTGATACTCTTCAGATAGAGGCTGTCTGAGAAGGGTTTCTATGCGACGATAAGAAACTATGGCTTTCTGGAAACGAGAGATGGCTTGATTGAAAGTTTTCATAGGGCTAAGGAATTGTCCGAAGATGGCAATGAAGGTGATGAATTCTGAGGCTTTTAGTTCGCCTTTGAGGACGGAGAAGGTTCCGTAGTAAAGCAAGCCCAATACGACGAGGACACTAATGACTTCTGTCAGAGGAGAAGCGAGCTCCATTCTGCGTCTTAGTCCTATCATGAAGCGTGTATAATCTCCATTAGCCTGTAAAAAGCGAGCTTTTTCTCTTTTCTCAGCACCGAAAGCCTTGATAGTCCTCACACCTGTGAGAAATTCATCTAAAATACTGATTACGCTATCCATTCTTTTTTGTCCCTGATGAGCTTTGCGACGTAGGGCCTTAGCTAGCCTACTTATCATCCACCCTGTGATAGGTAAGACAATGAGAGAGACAAGCGTTAATTTCCATGAAAGTAACAGCATCGCAGATAGATAAAATAGCATCGTAATGGGATCGTTTAGAAGATTATAGATAGTTCCGACAGTGGCTTCTTGAATAATCTGCACATCTTGGGTAGCTAAGTTTAATATTTTTCCTTTTCGGGCCCTTATGAAAAAACCCAATGGCAGCTCCGTAATGTGGACAAAAAGGCGATTTCGCAGATTTTGGACAAGCGTATTTTCATAAAAAGCCATGAACCAGCTTCCTAAGTACCGAAAGGTATTTTTGAAAAGGATCGCCACCGCAATCAGCAGACTGAAGAAAAACAGCGCTTGCATGGCTCCCTTCTCCACCCGAAAAAGATAAAGCTGATAGAAAAGATATTTTTTCCATGCTTCTATGGAAAAGTTAGAAGGGTATGGAGCAGGTGCCGCCTCTTGGGTGAAAAGTATCTCCAGAAAAGGGATAAGCAGGGTCAAAGAGAAAACATTGAAGAAATTGAATAGCATGAAAGCAAGCACAGCAAAGTAAAGATTCTGCTGGACAGGCTTGCCGAAGGAAAGAATTTTGAAAACTATACGCACTTCTTCAAAGGTAGCGAGGGAGATGAATTAGGACTTAACCCTCACTAAGGCTTTTCCATGCCTCTGTATAGGCTTGGTAAGTTAGTTTGTCATAAGCTACCATGTATATCTTTTCAAAGTTATGGGCTTCTTCTTTGAAAACTCGTAAGGCTATCGGTGCCGCTTCATGAAGAGGGTATCCGTATATGCCTGTACTGATGGAAGGAAACGCTATAGTGCGGATTTGATTCTGGCGTGCCAAAAGGAGGCTATTTCGGTAGGCTGCCTCTAAGATGCGTGCTTCTCCACTTTGTCCCCCATTCCATGTAGGTCCCACTGTATGAATCACATATTTTGCGGGAAGGTTGAAGCCTGGTGTTATTCGTGCTTCTCCGGGAGGACAGGGGGCTACTTTCTTACATGCTTCTGCTAAGGAGGGACCCGCGGCTCTGTGAATAGCACCCGAGACTCCACCACCAGGCATAAGCTCCGGATTCGCTGCATTAACGATCGCGTCTACTTTTATTTGTGTGATGTCTCCCAGAATAATCTCCACTCGCTCCATACTCAAATATATATGAAACTCTTAGTTTGGCTTCTGCGCGATGTAGCATACCATCCACGAGGATATTACCGTTTAGCTCGGAGTATCGCTAAAAAACATGAAGTAGAAGTATGGGGACGCCCTATTGCTCCTCCTACTATAGAGGGGCCCTTAAGAGTCCACATTGATCTAAGGGTATGGGAACTTCTTTGTACTCCGCCTTCTTATCCTCTTACTTATATAATAAATGATTGCCTGCCCCCGGCTCCTTCAGCCCCCGTGATAGCTTGTAATCCGTTAGATATGCCCATCCTTCTGTATTATCTGGAGAGACCCCTTATATGGGATGTGTGGGAGGATTACAGAAAAAACTATAGATATGAGCCTTCGTATTCCTCATATCAGCGGTTTATACGCAGATTAGGGTGGAATTTCCTGCAGCCTCTTTTGAAGAGACTGCCGATTTATTTCAGTTTGGCTGAATATGCTTATGCTGGGCTTACTCCTTTCTCTCGGAGCATTTTTCTACCAAATGCCTTTGTCTCGGTGGAAGGCGCCTCGCCTCTTCTTCCCGAGTTAGTGGGTAAATATTTCCTCTATACAGGAAATTTTTCTCCTGGGTGGGGCTTTTGGGAAGCAGTTGAAAAGGCGTTGGCTCATCCTAAGAAACCCTTTGTTTTCGCAGGTAGTCTCAAGTCCTCAGTTGTGGAAAAACGGCTTCTTGAGCGACTGCGTGATCATAAAGCATGGTTAGGGATATGGGGGCGCTTTATCCCTTATCCTGTTATTCAGAACCTTCAGAGGCATTGCAAGGTTCTATATGCCCTGTATCAACCTCTGCCTCATTTGGTAGGAAAGATACCGAGTAAGTTTTATGAGGCAGCAGCTCTGGGTATTCCCTGCATATACCCTGAGGGGGTTAGTTCTATTTGGGATGCTTTCTGGAAAAATTATCGTGATTATCCTCAAGCGCCTCGGTTGTACTGGGAATTCTACGAGTCGCTTCTAGAGGAGGGCATTGCAATCGCTACGAAGGCTTTTTATGGCTTCTAAGCTTTCTATGCTAAGAATTATTAGGCTTTTGTTGAAGGTTTTTTTGTAGTATTGCCCTATGACCACCAAGTGGATAGTTACTGTCGTAGGTGCATTAGGGTGGGTTTTGCTTCAGGCTCAGTCTGATAACTTGGAAGTCCTTTGGAGCCAGCGCGATAATCCTGAAAAGGCTCAGGAAGCTATTCGTCTTTTAGAGATGCAGCTCAAGGATAACCCACATCAACCTGATAAAGTTGTACGATTGGCCCGACTGTATTATCTTTGGGGAGAGCAAACAGATGAAAAGTCCCTCCGATTAGAGCGGTATAATAAGGCTTTTAAAGCCTGCAGAGCGGAATTAGCCCATCAGTTGGGGCTCTCTGAGAAGGCAAAAGACGAAGAGATTGTGAAAAGAGCCTCCAAAGAGCATCTTCCTTTGCTTTACTGGGCGGCGGCTGCTCTGGGACGTTGGGCGAAGCATGCACCCTTTACCCAGAAGGTTCAAGCCCGTTCTGTGGTTAGAATGTTTTGGGATCGTGTGATGGAGCTCCACCCGGAATACTTTTTTGGCGGAGCGTATAGGTTCTTTGGTGGGTATTATGCTCTAGTACCCGCTATTACGGGAGAGCAAGATGTGAATAAATCGCGTGAGATGTTTGAGAAATCCCTTGCTGCTGGACCTGAGTATCTTGAGACTCGGGTGCTTTATGCGGAGGCTTACGCAGCTCATCCCAAGGTTCGCAATTTAGAGCTCTTCCGCAAGCTCCTTCAGGAGGTTTTACAAGCTAACCCTGAGGTAAATCCTGAATGCGCTGCTGAGAATCGCCTCGCTCAAAGAAAAGCCCAGAAACTCTTAGCCCAAGAGACTGAGCTTTTTGAATAGAGTATGTGCAGGCTAATTAGCTATTTTCTCGTACTGAGCCTCTGTGGGGCGCAAACTAAACTTCGCATAGGCTCTACTGTGCCTTATGAGAGTCCTTGGGAGGAGGCGTTAGATATCTACATCAAGGAAGTCTCTCAGGCGGCAGGTGCGGGCAAGCTTAATTTCCGCAAGTTTCTTAGTGGGCAGTTAGGAGGCGAAGTAGAAATGGTTCGGAGTCTTCGGATGGGTACTTTGGACGTAGGGGTTTTTTCAATAGGTGGGTTGGCAGAGGGTCTTTCTATGCCTGAGCTACTGGTATTGGAGATGCCTTTTCTATTTGAAAGTGATGAAGAAGTGGATTACGTAATGGATGCATTATTTGATGAGTTTAGTCGCCGTTTAGCTGAGAAGGATGTGGTCTTGGTGCTCTGGGGTGTGAATGGATGGCGGAATTTTGGTTGCGCTACAAAGCCTATTCTCTCACCTGCTGATCTGAAAGGTCTAAAAATGCGTGCTCAAGAGACGCCTATATACATAGAGATGTACAAGGCCTTAGGGGCTACACCTGTGCCCCTTCCTACGCCTGATGTACTCATGGCACTTAAGAATCGGATGGTAGAAGGCTTTGACCAGACAGTAGTTTTCGCTGTCTCTACGGGCTGGATGGGTCAAGTCAAACATTACACCCTCACGCGACATATCTTTCAGCCGGGTGCTATCGTAATATCTAAAAAGGTTTTTGATAAACTTCCTGCTGATCTGCAAAAGGCTCTCCTTCTCAAGGAGAAACGGGCAGAGATTCAAGCTACTGGGCGAAAACTCGTGCGAAATGAGGAGCAATCCATTTTAGCAAGCATAGAAAAAGAAGGAAACGTGAAGTTCTATCATCTTACTCCTCAGCAAAAGGAGGCATTTCGTAAAGCTATGCAGGCGGCTATGCCACGCATAGAGGCTGATTTAGGCTCAGAGGGCAAAGCTCTCCTTTCTCAAGTACGAGCTAAAATCGCTGAGTACCGTAAAATGAAAAAATGAATTTCATTCAGCTCTACCAGCGCTGGCAGAAGCACTTTTATAACGCAGAGAAGTTTATAGCAACTGTCCTTATGTTAGCGATCAGCGGGGTGGTTTTGGCAGGGGTTTTTTCCCGTTATCTTCTCAGAGAGCCTTTCTATGGCACTGATCGCTTAGCTACTTATCTTTTTGTGGTTTTGAGTTTTTGGGGTATTCAAATGGCGAGCGGCTATTACGAACATATAACTGTAGGAGTAGTGAGACATTGGTTCTCTCCTTTTTGGGGGGCTGTGGCATCAGCTTTAGCTTCACTTTTTTCGGCTTTTTTTCTGGCTTATCTGAGTATAGCTGCTTATAAGTTTGTGCGGTTTTTGTATGAGGGAGCGGAGAAGGATATCGTATTGGGTATTCCCTTGTGGCTGGTGTATAGTTTTTTTGTACTCAGCTCTGTTATTTCAGCTTTTAGGTATGGTATAGGGGCTTACTTATGGCTTGAAGTGGCACGGGGCAGGATAGTCCCAGAGGCTTTTCAGCATAAATCCCTTGTATGAAAGTCAGCTTACTGGTGGTCGGCATACTCCTACTGATTGTATTAGGGGTACCTCTTTTTGTGCTTCTGGGGGGCATCAGCTTTGGGCTTTTCAGTCTGTATGAGGAGCTTCCTTCGGAGGCTCTTCTCAAGTATATGATGGAAACTCTTACAAAGCCTGCTCTGTTAGCAATACCGCTTTATATTTTATCCGGAGCCTTGGTAGCAAAAGGACGCTCTGCTCAGGAGCTCGTAGAAGTGGCTCAAGGATGGCTAGGATGGCTGCCCGGAGGCTTAGCTGTGGCAGCTGTATTAGCTTGCATGGTATTTGGGGCTATTTCTGGCTCCTCTCCCGTGACCATGGTGGCTATAGGGAGCTTTCTCTACCCTGCCATGCGTAAGGCGAACTATCCAGAAGTCCTTGCCCTGGGGAGCGTAACAGTAGGAGGCTCCTTGGGCATTTTGATACCCCCAAGCATACCTATGATTGTATATGGAATCGTTACAAGGACGGACATAGAGAAGCTCTTTTTAGCAAGTGTTATACCCGGTTTATGGGCAGGAGGAATTTTGATAATAATTGCGGTCATTTTGGGGCTTCAATATAAACTTCCCCGAGAATCTTTTCAAATTAAGAATGCCTTTCTCAAGACTTTTCGGGCTATGCCTGCCTTGGGACTACCTTTCTTAGTGCTTGGGGGCATTTACGCAGGATTATACAATGTAACTGAAGCGGCGGCTGTAGCTGTGCTTTATCTCTTCGTTTTAGAGGCTTTCTTATATCGCTCTCTTAGGTGGGCGAGTATCCGAGATACTTTGGCGGAAGCAACTACTGCGTTGGGCAGCATTTTAGCTGTAGTGTTGATGGCGGCTCTTTTGAGCTATTTTCTCATTCTTGCAGAACTCCCCTTTTATGTAGTGGAAAAGGTAGAGAACTTAGGACTTACATCGCTTTCTTTCGTTTTTGTGGTAGTAGGTATCTTGCTGATAGCCGGGATGATAATGGATGTTCTCTCGGCGATTCTCATTTTTGCGCCTGCATTTGCCCCGGCTGCACAAGGGCTGGGTATATCCCCTATATGGTTGGGCGTAATTTTTATCTTAGCCTTAGAAGTTGGTTACTTGACCCCACCTGTCGGTCTCAATCTTTTTGTGGCAATAGGATACTTCAAAAAGAGCATGGCCCAGGTGGTACGAGCCAGTTTGCCTTTCATGGTAGGGCTACTCGTTACACTTTTCCTGCTTATGCTTATGCCGCACTTGTTTGGATTTTAGGACCACTTAAGATAAGCTGGGGAAAACTTCATCCATGCATGAGATATACATGAAGAAAAGCTCTAGAAGGAAAGGAGAGAATAGCAAAGGGGCCGGTAGCAGTTTGCTGGGTAGTTAGCTGAGGGATTGTAGGGATAGCACAAGATTATTTGGAATAATCATGCGATCTAACAATTAGCTTTTTGGAAGGGGCAGTGGTGAGATAGTTAAACTTGTACGGCTTACTCTAATGCTGAGGTGAAGCTTACTACCTGCCATTTTTTGGCTACCTTATTTAGGGAACTTCTGTTTATTGAGGAGGGGTCTGGCAAGCGGGGGAGTCGCCATACACAGGCCCACCAGCTTGCTAAAAGCTGGTTTTCAGGAGCATAAGCCCAGCTTAGAAATGAAGCAGTTACATTCTTACGCTCCTTAAAGGGGCGTGAGAGAAAGTCCTCTACAATCTGCTGTGTGGCTATAGGGAAGCTTGTATATATCCACAGCTCTAACCCTTCTGGTAAGGGTATCCAGTTGGCTTGGCAAGTGAGTTGCTTATCCTCACAGAGGTACTGAAGGAGTCTCTGGGCATATACCCAGAGACTTATGAAAGAGAGCTCATCTCTAAAAGGCAACTTCCATTTTATGTAGGTGATGCCGAGGCCTTGACGGGGTAGGGGCTGAGAAGGAGGGGGAGGCATAGGGGAAACGGAAGGAGGAAATTCCTCTTCTTTGCTCACAAGCTGTTGGGCTATTCTTACGAGAGGAGTAGGAGCTTTACCCCTTATCACGCAGCGTAGCCAGCCTTCTAGCCAATAACGCACGAAATACCGGTTTATATTGAGGGGGGAAAGCTCCTCTTCAACTGTATCCTCATAGAGAAGGCTATAAGGCTCAGAAAAAGATGGTTTGGGGGGTAAGGTTTGGAGGAGTCCCTGCTGGATTCTTTGTGGGAAGCGCTGGAGAGCACCTCGGAGCGCCCCAAAGAAGGCAAATAGCCCTTCTGCTGTAGCTTGTCCCTCTATACAAAGCCAGAAGCCCCGCCTTACAATTTGATGCTTCACTCCATGGATGTAAGCTATTTCCTGTAGAATGGAGTCAGCAAAAAGATTGCTGGCTATCAAGTATGCTACTTTTTCGCCTTTTCCTCCCTCTAAAGGATGATACAACATCCATTCTATTAGCTCACCTTCACGAGGATAGATGCAAAGGGCTTGTCCCCACAACCATAGGGGTATGCTTACTATTCCACGCAGCATCGCAGGTGAAGGGCTCTTTGTGAAAGGTTCTGTGCCTCAAGCTTCACAATAATTACGCGTAAGCGAGCAGGTGGTACGCCATAATTTGCAATAAGAGTTTTTCGGATAGCATGGAGCTCTCGGAGGCGTCTTTCTCGCTGGCGTGGCTTACGGTAGTAGCCTATGAGTTCCCATGCAGACTCTGGAGAGGGTAGAGGAAATGTCTTAAGAACCTTAGCCCACTCTTCCAGGGGGGGTCTATTCGTGCCATCCCAAAAAAGGTTAGTAGGGCGGCCAATAGAGTCTCTTTTAGTTTCTATGGAAGGCTGGAGTAGAGGTAGCGTATCCATTAGTAAAAGCTCATTATACAACCATATCCCCTGTCGCCTAAAGCTCCAGCCCTTTTTCCATACTTCTGTGGCTAGGGTCTCAGGCAGCTCCATGCTATCTCGCCGTAGAATAGAAGCAATCCAAATGTCAGGATGTTTCTCAGGGTAGGTCAAGATATAGGCCCGGGCGAGCTTGTAGGCTGCCTGCCATACTTGTATTTCTGTGCTATCTTTAGGGCGAATTTCAGAGAGGTTTCTCAAAAAGCGGTAGCTCTTCCCATCTAATCGCGCTTGGAGGAAATAAACTGAGTCTCCCCAAAAAAAGCCTCTCCACTGAATAGGGGGGGCCTCTCTATGCCACTTTTGAATAAAAGCCTGAATAAAAGCTAAGCGTTCTGGAAGTTGAAGAGGAGTGGCTATTTTTAGGGCCACGTAAGCAGGGTATGCCCAGATATTTTCTTCTGTAGTGTCAGTAGGAGAAGAAGGGGAGGGAGAAGGGGGCGATGTACTCTCACTGAATGAAAAGGGAACTCGAAAAAGATACTTCCGAATCTGGATTTTCTCTCTTAGGCTTAGGTTGGTGCCTATTATCAGATAGAGGGAGTCGGGCTGCAAGTATCTTTCAATATAGAGAGCTATATCATTCTGAGAGAAGTGTGTAGGAGGTACTCCGTTTGCTAAGAGCCGCCATTCCAGTTCCCGTTGGAGAGAAGGGCCCTCCCACTTTCTAAGGAAATGTCTCCTACAATTTTCCCACTTAGGAGCGGAGGTGTAAAAGACTTGACTCAAGGCATCGTATAGCCATTCAACAGCCTGTAGTAAGTATATGCGTGGGACGGTGCCTATAAGAGCTGCGCCTTCGGGACCACTCCAAATGCTCAACTTGAGTCCTATGGAGTCCGCAAGGGACTCAAGAAAATCTTTTTTTCCTCCTACTGTACCTCTCCATATAGCGGCATAGGCTACTAGTGCTCCTATCTCCCACTGGTGGGGCCTGTGGGCCCAGCTAAGACTGATCCATATTACGGGTCGGCGACTCCCAAACTCAGCGAAGGTAACGAGGGTGGGATGCCCCTGCCGCCTTTCTATGACTTGACTCAAGCAGAGGCTTATTAGCCCGATAAGCCGGGCTGCCATGCTAACTGAAGGGAGAAATGGCGATTATAACTTCGCTCAAAAAAGTCCTGTACCTCTGCGATTATGGCGGGTATATATTGACCTACATTTCCCTCTGGCGTATCGGCTGAGATTTCAATATTGGTGTCTGTGTAAGCTACAGAGACGTGATGGGGACCGTGATGGAGGTACTTCGCTAATTGATCTGAGAGGCGTAGAATGGGCGCGAGATACCCAATTATCTTTTTTTGGCTTCGTGGCAGTGCACTGTAATGGAAATGGTCAGAGGAGGGGATGCTTTTTCGGTGGTATCTTACCAAGTTAGCTATTACCAGAAGCTCTTCTGGACTGAATCCCGGCATGGGGCTATTCAGGAGGATGTAGAGCCCATGCTTATGATGTCCGCTGGGATTTATGAAGTGCCCAATATCATGGAGATAGGCTGCGTAGGCGAGCCATTCCTTTTCCTGAGCTGTAAGGTGGTGAAGGGGACGGAGCAGATCAAAGAGCTTTTCTGCCCATTCCCGGGTGTGTTGGGCATGTAGGGTATTTATTTGGTATTTGTCTCCTAAGGCGCGCACACTTTTTTCTCTTAGCGAAGTCCCTACCGCAATAGAGCCGTTGAGTAGCTGCTTGGCATATTCGTATATAATCCCTTCGCGCAAGGCATATTCACTTATGATGATACGAGAAATGGGTAATGCCTGAAGTATGCGTTCTACAAGGACAGCTCCATAAGGCATGTAGGGAGCTCTTTCAGCTTGCATTCCTTTGAGACGAAGGCGTTCAGAAAGGGGTAGAGTTGTGAGCTTCTTGTAGATAGGGTAGAAAAGCATCGGACTAAACTGATAACCATGAATTGTCTGCGCGGATAAGTTATCTCCGGAATGGTGGGCTATAAGACGGGCTAAGGTTTTGAAGGTGCCTGAGCTGCCAATGAGATAGCTGATATTTTCCTTAGGGATAGCTGAAAGGAAGGGAAGAAGTATTTTATGCACATGGGTTTGTATCTGAGATAGAATGTTAGGGGAAAAAGGGTCAGGCTCAGGAAATAACTTAGCCAAGGTAGTAACGCCTAAAGGAAGGCTCGTAAGGTGTAGAATTTCCCCCCCCTTCCCTAAGATGAACTCTACTGAGCCACCTCCTATATCCATTAGGAGATAGGGCTCCTCTGGTAGGGGTAGGCCATTTTTGACACCCTCATGAATGAGACGAGCTTCTTCTACACCTGAGAGTATGCGGATCATAATCCCTAGCTCGTGTTTTGCGGCTTCTATGAGCAGAGAAGCATTTTGAGCTTGCCGAAAAGCCTCTGTTCCACATGCTAATATACGGGATACTTGCATTTCTTGGCACAACTTGACAAATGAACGGAGTACTCCCAGTCCCCGTACGAGTGCTTCCTCTGAGAAACAGGGGGGCTCTCCTCCTAACTCGCGCCCTAAAAAAACAAACTCCCGAACCCGTCTCTCTAAGCGAACTTCCTGTTTTTCTGAGTCAATGGAAGCTATAAGTAAGTGAAAAGAGTTTGTTCCTAAGTCTAAGGCAGCGATGCGATTACTCATTTTACTTTTTCAAGTAGAGTATGGAGATAGGAGAGAGCTTCGGGAGCTGCAGAAAAATTAAGCTCCTCTGTAAGCTTTTCTATTTCGGCTCTCTCCTTGTCAGAAATTAATTCAACCTGCTCCTTATCTAACTTGTCTGTTTTTCGCAGCCTGAGGAGAAGATTTTGGACAATGTCGCCTGTGCTGGCCGCAGCAATAGCGAATAAGAATTCTGCCTGCTCCTTATATAGTTCGGGGCGTTCATTCAATAAGGCGCGTAAGGCATGGAGAAATCTTTCACGCCAAAAGGGGCAATCTATAGCTAAGTAGCGCATCTCTGTTCGCCAATCTATACTTTCATAAGGTACCCCTTCTTGTCTGCACAAAAAAGCGACAATTTCCTCTAAGCGATGTACCTCCGAGGTGTCTGTGAAACCATCCGCCTGTGCTACAATAATAGAAGGAAAAGCCCGCAGAAGTATCTCAAAGCTTTTCCTTTCCATTCGGGTGCGTCTCTCCCGCTGATAATCACTCCAGACAGCTTCTATTATTTCTTTGGCTTGCATACTTAGTTTAACTTCAATACAGCCATAAAGGCTTCTTGGGGAACCTCTACGGAGCCGAGCTGGCGCATGCGTTTTTTACCTTCTTTTTGTCGTTCTAGAAGTTTGCGTTTTCGGGTGATATCCCCTCCGTAGCATTTAGCGGTTACATCCTTCCGTAGAGCTTTGAGTGTTTCCCGTGCGATGACCCTGCCGTGAATAGCCGCTTGAATAGCTACCTCAAACTGCTGCCTGGGAATAAGCTCTTTAAGCTTCTGACATAGTTTCTTTCCCCAATCATACGCTTTATCGCGGTGGATGATGCTACTTAGAGCATCTACTTTTTCTCCATTGAGAAGGATATCTATACGCACCAGGTCGCTAGGTAGGTAACCTATTAGCTCATAATCTAATGAAGCATATCCTCGCGAAAGAGACTTGAGGCGATCATAGAAGTCAAAGATTACCTCCGCCAAGGGCATTTTGAATATGAGCTCTACTCGGCTCGGAGAAAGGTAGGTTTGATTTTTGAAGGTGCCTCTGCGACTTATGCACAGCTCCATGAGGGGTCCAATGAAGCTACTATCTGTTATGATCTGTACTCTTACGTAAGGCTCTTCTAGGTGGTCTATCTTTGCAGGGTCGGGCATCTGGGCAGGGTTGGTTACCACTATTTTTTCTCCTGTCCGGAGATAAACATGGTAAGGCACGTTAGGCACAGTGGCGAGGACCTCTATACTAAATTCTCGGGCTAAGCGTTCTTGTACAATCTCCATGTGCAGAAGTCCCAGGAATCCTACACGGAAGCCAAATCCCAACGCAGCAGAGGTCTCAGGCTCAAACTGGATGGCTGCGTCATTGAGCCTGAGTTTTTCCAAGGCTTCTCGGAGTTCTTCAAAGCGGCTTGCATCTACGGGGTAGAAGCCTGCGAAAACCATAGGTTTCATTTCTCGGAACCCTTTTAAGGGTTCATGGGCAGGACAGTGGGCATCCGTGAGGGTGTCTCCTACTTTTATCTCCCGTATGTTCTTGATACCTGCTATCACATATCCTACGGAACCGCAGGGTATGCTATCACAAGGCTTTCGCTTAGGCTGGAAAATCCCTACCTCTTCTATGGTATATTCTGCACCTGTAGCCATGAGCCGGATGCGCTGACCGGGGCGGAGGGTGCCTTCTTTCACACGCACGTAGGCGATAGCACCCCGATAAGTATCAAATTGAGAGTCAAATATAAGCGCACGAAGAGGCTCTTCCTGTGCTTCTCGGGGGGGTGGAATCCTATCAATAATCGCATGTAAAATTTTCTCTATGCCGATGCCTTCTTTTGCACTAGCGTAGATTACTTCTGCCGGTTTGCAACCCAAAAGCTCTACTACTTGATCGCGTATTTCATCGGGGCGTGCAGCAGGTAAATCTATCTTGTTCAGTACAGGTATAATCTCTAAATCCTGCTCTAAGGCCAGATATAGATTTGCAAGGGTTTGAGCTTGTATGCCCTGGCTCGCATCCACTACTAAGAGGGCACCTTCGCAAGCAGCGATAGCTCGGGAAACCTCATAGGAAAAATCCACATGCCCTGGCGTGTCTATAAGATTTAGGATATAACCTTGACAATGCATCTGTACAGGATGACTCTTTATGGTAATCCCTTTCTCTCTCT
>JANXCJ010000023.1 GCA_025060275.1 Bacteroidia bacterium
TTACTCTTCTCTAAGCTACTATGGAGTTTCTTACTTAGCCGCCTGGACATGGTCAAGCCATAGGAAGTGGATAAACAAATGGGGCTGGATGGGAATAACGACTGCTGGTATATTAGTAGGGTTGCTCACCTTCAGCATGGGATGGCTGATGAAAAATCAGGGCTGCTGGATACATTACATAAAGGATTCTTTTGTACGCGCAGCTTTGGAAGACTCACCTGTCAAATGGACAGGGTGGGAAGGATGGCCAGGACTTATGCTTCTAATAGGTAGCACATTATTTAGCTGGGCGGCCCGAGAGCATCTTAGACTTCTAATGATAGGACTTCTATGGATGGTTTGGGCACTACTTGTGCTGAAAATTTTCGCATGGCGTGCAGAAGCCCACACTCAAAAGCCCCTACGAGAGTTCTGTCAAGAAGGTGCTCTATCAGGTACGCTTGTCTGGCCAGTAGGCTTCAAAAGCTACATCCCCTTTTTCTATGGTCAAATGCGCATGGAGACCTCCCCACGAGTGATGGGAGATTTTTATCTCTTTGAGCAGTGGTTATTATCAGGTAAGGCTCCCTTCAAAGTGGCATTTATAAGCCGAGTAGATAGATATGAACCTTTTATAAGAACCTATAGCTTGGAGATAGCAAAGAAGAAAGGAGGATATGTACTCCTAACTTTTCCCACAGCTCCACACCCTTAGATATTGGAGGAGCTCGGCAAAGGCTTTTTGTACCTTAGCTTTCTATGAGAACAGCCCTTGTGTGTGGTGCAGGTGGGTTTATTGGAAGTCATTTAGTAAAGCGACTCAAAAGTGAAGGACTATGGGTACGCGGAGTAGACCTGAAATATCCAGAATTCTCCCCCTCTGTAGCAGATGACTTTGTTATTGGAGACCTTAGAGACCCTTATTTCGTGCGAAGCGTTATAGATCGCCGATTTGATGAAGTATATCAGTTGGCTGCAGACATGGGAGGGGCAGGCTACGTATTCACAGGAGAACATGACGCAGATATCATGCACAACTCTGCCCTTATAAACCTGAACGTGTTAGAAGCCTGCTACAAGCGAAATATAAAGCGAATCTTCTACTCCTCTTCCGCCTGTATGTACCCTGCTTACAATCAGATGGACCCACAGAACCCCAAGACAGCTGAACATACCGCATACCCCGCCGACCCCGATAGCGAATACGGATGGGAAAAGCTATTTAGTGAAAGGCTCTACTTAGCTTTCCATAGAAACTATGGGCTTGAGGTGCGTATTGCGCGCTATCATAATATATTCGGCCCTGAAGGCACATGGGTAGGTGGACGAGAGAAAGCGCCCGCTGCTCTTAGCCGAAAGGTAGCAATAGCCAAGCTCAAAGGGCTTCCTTATATAGAAGTATGGGGAGATGGTGAGCAAACCCGCTCTTTCCTCTACATAGATGAGTGCATAGAAGGCTCCCTACGACTCATGCGTTCAGATTTTACAGGTCCTGTAAATATTGGCTCAGAAGAGATGGTAACTATCAATCAATTAGCTCAGCTTATCATGCAGATTGCAGGTGTAAAGCTTGAGATTCGTCATGTAACAGGTCCCATAGGTGTAAGGGGCAGAACTTCTGACAACACGCTCATTTACGAAAAGCTAAAATGGAAGCCTTCAGCACCTCTTTACGCAGGTTTAGAAATAACTTATCACTGGATAGAGTCCCAAGTAAAAGCAGCTATTGAAGCAGGTAAGTTATGAAAGAAAGGCTGGGGGTTTTCTGCTCTGGAGGCGACTCACCTGGAATGAATGCAGCTATACGTGCAGTTGTACGTACGGCTCTCTACCTGGGGTATGAACCCGTAGGTATCTATCGGGGATATGACGGACTCATTGACGCAGAGATGCAAGTAATGGATGCAAATTCCGTCAGTGGAATAATCCAAAGAGGCGGCTCTATCCTGCGAGCAGGAAGAAGTAAGCGCTTCTTGACAGAGGAGGGACGGGCACAAGCCTATAAGAATCTAAAAAGATGGAACATTTCCCGCCTTGTCGCCATCGGAGGAGATGGTACCTTCCGAGGCGCAGCCGCTTTCCTCAGTGAGTATCCCGACCTACAAATACTCGGTATACCCGGCACAATTGACAATGACCTAAATGGTACAGACCTTACACTGGGTTTTGACACGGCCGTGAATATTGCAGTGGAAGCTGTGGATCGCTTACAAGACACAGCAGCAGCCATGGGAAGGCTTTTCTTAGTAGAAGTAATGGGCAGAGATTCCGGCTTCATCGCACTTCATACGGCTGTAGCAAGCGGTGCAGAAGCTGTGCTAATCCCTGAAACTCCTACAGATTTTAGCGCCATCATAAAGGTCTTAGAGAGAGGCTGGCAGCGAAAAAGAACTTCCTCCATCATTATTGTGGCGGAGGGAGACGAGGCAGGAGGTGCACTCAAAACAGCAGAAGAGTTAGAGAAGCGTTTCCCCCACTATGAAATACGCGCTACTATCTTAGGGCACATTCAACGGGGTGGAGCACCTACTGCCATAGATAGAATCCTCGGCTCTAAGTTAGGTGCAGTCGCTGTGGAAAGACTTCATGAGGGCGCTTCCGGAGCGATGGTAGGCACATGGGCGAACGAAATAATACTCACGCCCTTTGAAAGAGCAATAAAAGGCTATGCATCCCCTAATCCCCTACTGCTCAAACTCGTGGAAGTACTCTCTTTATGAAGCCACCGCTAAATGACTGTAATCGTAGTATGGCAAATACTCACACCTTGTATCTAACTCAACGCCTAACCGGTGGAAAAGATTAAAGAGCCCCAAAAAGGTGCGATTGAGAAAAAGAAAGTCACGTAGCCCTCGCAGCTCTCGTGTCCGCGCAATCTCTTCGCCAAGTGCATTGAGCTGCTCAAAAAATTCCATCTTACGAAAATCCATCCTCCCAAGTCTATAGGGCGTGGCTAATGTCTGCGCAAAGCGACTAAAAAGGTCTCTTACATAAGCTCTCTCTTCCGGTGTATCAGTAGAGCGGTATAAGGCTAATTTTTCAAAAAGCTCGTCTAATTTCTTTTGCTTTCGGGGTTGGTAGATAGCAGGATCACCTAACGCAAAGTAAGCCTTATAAAGCTCCTCTGGTAAATGTTTAGTGCAACCAAAATCAATAACTCCCAGCATCTTATCCTCACGGAATAAAAAGTTGCCTGGATGGGGGTCAGCATTGACCTGGCGAAGCTTGTGTATTTGAAAGTTGTAAAAATTCCATATAATCTGTCCGAAATGCTGTCGCTCTTCATAAGAGGGATTCTGGGCTAAATATTCCCGCAAATGGAGCCCTTCCAGCCATTCCATTGTCAGCACCTTATCCCCACATAGTTCCGGATAGTACTCAGGAAAACGAACGCCCGGAAAATCTCTGCAAAGCTCCTTGAAGCGTAGAGAGTTTTCTAATTCTTTCTTATAGTCTGCTTCCTCCAAAAACTTCTCTTCCATCTCTTGGAGATAAGGCTCAAGTTCTTCCAAAGGAATCTTTGTGATACGGGGTGCAAAAGTGCGGAATATCTTCATATCAGACTGTATGGACTCTACTACCCCAGGATATTGAATCTTCACTGCAAGTTTTTTCCCGTCTTTCCACGCTTCATGGACTTGCCCTAAGGAAGCGGCCCTGACAGCTTGCAGATTGAATTTGTCAAAAACCTTCTCAGGAGGCATACCTATACTACGCTTGAAAACCTGGACTACCATAGGTCCGCTCATCGGAGGTACGTTATATTGGGCATTTTGCATTACTTCTACGAAAGACTTAGAGAAATTTATAGTGTCTAAGGATATGGTCTGAGCTACTTTCAAGGCAGAGCCGCGCAGCTCTGTAAAAGTCTTGAGGAGATCTTCAGCATTTTCTCTATCTAAGTCTTCTTCAGACCCCCCTTTACCCAGAAGTTTTTTAGCTTGATGCTTTACTACATTAGCCCCTACCCTTAGCCCTCCCTTCAAGAAGTAAGAAGCCCGAGCAATCTTACTGGTAGGGAGCTTCTCTTGCTCCGTAGGAAGGCTCATAAGATAGGCACAAAGGTAAAAAATATCGCTAAGGCATACATAATACAGGCTATCCTAATTTTGCCCTTGAGTTGAACCCTCTTATTCGTCTATTGTGGCCCTTTTATCAGAAGTATAAGCTCTTAGGCATAGCAGGCATCCTCTTCGTAGCTGCTGTCAATTTATTAGCCCTATATCCAGGTTGGGTCACAGGAAAAATCATTGATATTCTGACTGAAATGAGTAGAGCCTCTTCCTATCTTGAGGCTTTACGCTGGATTGGGCTTTATTTGGGCTCTCTTTTTCTCTTTTCCTTGCTACGAGCTGCACTAATGGTGGGTATGCGTCTCACCTTAGTGGTACTCAGTCGGAGGGTAGAAAGAGAGCACCGCGCATACCTATTAGAGAGAATCTTTCAGTGGGATTTCTCCACCTTTCGCAAGTACCCCATAGGTGAGCTTATGACACATTTCACAGAAGACCTCAATCGGCTGCGCAATTTTACAGGCCCTGTCATTCTATATGGCTTGCAGGTAGTCTTCCTCACGCTATTCACCGCAGCTATGATGTTTTATACGAACTGGAAGTTAGCTTGCCTAAGTTTATTTCCGCTTGGACTTATAGGACCTCTCACTTATGCTCTTCGTCGTCAAGCTATAAAGAGAGGAATTGCACAGCAGGCTGCCTTTGCTCAGCTCAGTGCTTTTCTTCAACAAGTATATTCTTACCTCCGCCCCCTAAAGGCTATCGCAGACCCTTCCGCTCTCTCTGCGAAGTGGCATCAGCTCTCAAAAACCCATAAGGAGGCCAGCTTATCCGTAACTCAAGTAGAAACTTACCTCCAACCCTTAGCTATGCTATTCGTGGGGCTGAGCCTCACAAGCGTACTCATATACGGGGGGATTTTAGTAGCAAAAGGACAGGTCAGCTTAGGCATAGTAAGTGCTTTTAGCTTATACATCCTTCAGCTCATGTTTCCTCTCGGAGCTATAGGATGGCTTATAAGCCTTGTTCAGCAAGCAAGAGTAAGTGCAGAGAGACTCTTAGCTCTTCAAGAGCTAATGCCCGAGATAGTTTTTCCCTCTATCTCTCTAAGGTCTCCGAGTTCTTCAGCCTGGCAGTGGGAAGGTCTTAGCTTCCGCTATACGGATGGGCAAAGTTGGTTATTCAAAGACTTCTCTGGCAGAATTGAATCGGCTCAAAAGATAGCTCTTTCTCTCCCCATAGGTGCGGGGAAAACTACCTTGGCCCGCTTACTTACTCGCCAGTTGGATCCCCAAAAGGGCAGGATTTTTTTTGGAGGTGTCCCCCTCGTAGAATTGAGTCGCAGGGACCTTCGCCGATGGATAGGCTATGTCCCGCAGCAGCCGGTCCTTCTGAGCGGCTCTATTATTCAGAACTTGCGCTGGGTCAAACCCGAGGCTTCCATAAAAGAGCTATGGAGCGTATTGGAAGGTGTGGGCTTAGCAGAGGAGATACACGCCCTTCCAAAAGGATTACACACAGATATCGGCGTATGGGGACAGCAGGTCTCAGGAGGACAACGCCAACGCCTCGCTCTCGCCATGGTCCTCCTCCTGCGTCCTATGGCGCTTATTTTAGATGAAACTTTTGCACCATTAGACACAGAAAAGATTCAAGAGATTCTTACTTATCTTAAGGCGAACTTCGGGCATGCTACTTGGCTTGTATTTAGTCATCGCATAGAGGTGCGTCCCTTTGTAGATGTGTGGGGGGAAAGCTTTCAAATTCTCTCCTCCAGCCCCAGAGAAATAGGCGCACGATGAAGTTGAAGCCTCTTTTCAGGAAGTATATGAAAAATTGTGTAACCCGCCTGAGTAAGCTCATCGGAGAGACGAAAGCGATGACAGCGGTTAGGCTCCCCTTCTGCACAAAGAAGAGCTATACGCTCATAGCCTTTTGAGATTCTTTCTATCTTCTGTACAAGGTTAGAGAGATTAGGCTGCCATTCATACATGATTCCATTCTCATATAGGTCTTTTTGAAGGAAAGATTGAGAAAAATGAGGAAACTTAGGAGAATAGGGATGCTTTCTAATGTCTATTATAGCAGCAATCTCATATCTTCTCAATAAATCCATAAAATCTTCCCATCTGTGATTGCTATGTCCTATGGTGAAAAGGCTGGGCGTAGCTGCCCGCCGTAATCGGTCATTCAGCGCTTCCCCTATTCCATCCAGCGGTATAGTTTGCACAAGGATAAATTCAGTGGGTTCCTGCTCACAATTATGAAGCGTAGCATAGAGCCGACTGGCTGCCTCCTCTACATTATCTTCATAGGAAAGGAAGTGTACATAACGATGGGAGGGAAGGGAAGAAGGAGGACGGAATAAAACCACTGAAGCATGGGGTTCTAATGGAGGACTTTGCCAGCCATAAAGCAGAGGTTTGCGCGGAGCATAATGCCGAGGGAACTGCCCTGGAACCTCTGGCTTAGGAGAAAAAGACTTTGTGAAGACCCTCTCTCCGATAACTTTCTCTATCTCTTCTTTGGAAACTACACCTGGACGGTATATAAGCAGCCTCCCATTTTCCTCTCCAATAATAGTGGATTCTATACCCGCTTCACATTCCCCCCCTTCAAGTATGAAGGGAATCTTCCCGGCAAAGTACCTATAAACATGCTCAGCAGTAGTGGGGCTAATAGCCCCAAAGGGATTTGCACTCGGAGCTGCTAAAGGAAATGGCAGGCGCTGTAGTAAAGCCTGTGTCAAAGGATGATTAGGTGCTCTGACCGCTACACGGGGAAGACCAGCAGTTACAATCTCAGGAATCAGGGAGCTTTTAGGCAGTAAAAGGGTAAGAGGACCCGGCCAAAAGCGATGAATAAGCTGACGAGCCCACAAAGGCAGAGAGATACCTAATGCTTCTACAGCCTCCATGCCCCCCACATGGAGTATCAAGGGGTCAGAGAAAGGGCGATTTTTAAGAAGAAAGATTTTCTTTACGGCTTCCAAGGACAATCCATTTGCTGCCAATCCATACACAGTCTCAGTGGGGATCGCTATAACTTCTCCCCTTTCTAAGAAAGTGGCAGCCATCTCTACGTCTTTACTCACGAGCGTCTCCATACGAAAGCTAGCGGAAGAAGCGATTCAACTCCTTTCATCCGATATACGAAATCAGCAGCCCCAGCAAAAATAAGCGTCCAAGGGTTTTCACTTCTCTGCTGGTACTCGTACATAACCTGCCTGCAGGCTCCACAAGGCATGATGGGTAGAAGCGAGGCTGAAGCATAAACTGCCACTATTTCAATCTCAGTGACGAGGTTATGAGCGCCCAGTGAGAAAAGAAGGGTTCTCTCCGCACACAGTCCACTTGGATAAGCAGCATTTTCTTGATTATTCCCTATCCAGATATCCCCCTTTCTCAGATAAGCAGCAGCTCCCACAGGAAAGTTAGAATAGGGTGCATAAGCCTGTTTAGCCGTTTCTACTGCAGCACGTAGGGTGAGCCGCTCCCTCTCGGAAAGCTCATCCCAGCCTAACTCTTCATACTCCATGCACCAAGAACGCCGCATGCCTCCAAAATAGGTTTTTTTGTAGCTTCGCCTAGATGAGTGGAATAAAAGAGCCTATAGTCCTCAGTGAATATACAGCCGCCTCTATCCAGGTGCTGGAAGGATTAGAGGCAGTCCGAAAGCGCCCTGCAATGTATATCGGAGATGTAGGTATTCGGGGACTTCATCATCTAATTTTTGAAGTAGTGGATAACTCCATAGACGAGGCTATGGCAGGGCACTGCACAGAAATCAGCGTAACCCTCCACGCCGATGGATATGTAACAGTAAAAGACAACGGAAGGGGCATCCCTGTGGATATTCACCCTACAGAAGGACGTTCTGCACTGGAGGTAGTCATGACCGTACTACATGCTGGAGGCAAATTTGATAAGCGCACCTACAAAGTCTCTGGAGGACTGCATGGTGTAGGTGTATCCTGTGTAAATGCACTCTCCGAGCTTTTAGAAGCCCGAGTCTACCGAGATGGCAAAGTCTGGCTCCAAACCTATAAAAGAGGGATTCCACAAGCTCCCGTAAAGCCTATCGCATCTATCCCACCCAAACAAACAGGAACTGAAATCCGCTTCAAGCCTGACCCCTCTATTTTTTCTGATACCGAGTTTCAATTTGATATTGTTGCGAGCCGTTTGCGAGAGCTCGCCTATCTAAATAAGGGAATTAAGATTTCTCTCAAAGATGAACGAGAAAAAGATGAGCAAGGACGCCCTCTCACCCGCATATTTCAATCAAAGGAAGGAATCACTGAATTCGTAAAATTCCTCAACCAAGGAAAGGAAACCCTTCATGAGCCTATATACATTGAAGGCACTGATCCAGAGCAACTTTATCACATAGAGGTAGCCCTGCAATACAACGAGACTTTTAACGAAACCCTATACTCCTACGTCAATAATATCCGCACGCATGAGGGAGGCACGCATGTGATAGGGTTTCGCAAGGCTCTTACGCGCGTATTTAAGTCGTATGGGGAAAAGGAGGGGTTCTTCAGCAAAATTAAGTTTGAAGTCTCAGGAGATGACTTTAAGGAGGGGCTGACAGGCATAATTTCCGTGAAGGTGCCTGAGCCTCAATTTGAAGGTCAGACAAAGACAAAGCTTGGTAATTCAGAGGTCTCAGGGATCGTAGAGAGCATAGTAGGTAAAGCCTTAGCTGAGTACTTAGAAGAAAATCCCAAAGCAGCTCGCGCTATTCTTCAAAAAGTACTACTTGCTGCAGAAGCACGTTATGCAGCACGCAAAGCCCGAGAAATGGTACAGCGCAAGGGAGCCGCAGGAGCAGGTGGATTGCCCGGTAAACTCGCAGACTGCGCAAGTAAGGAACCGGAAATCTGCGAAATTTTCTTAGTAGAGGGGGACTCCGCTGGAGGCAGCGCTAAACAAGGACGCGATCGGCGCTTCCAAGCTATACTCCCTCTCCGAGGTAAAATCCTAAATGTAGAAAAAGCCCAGCTCTCAAAAGTTTATGAAAATGAGGAGATAAAGAACATAGCCATCGCATTAGGCATAGGTAAATTCGGCGCACAAGGCATTCATGAAGCAGACTTAGAAAACTTACGCTATCACAAAGTTATCCTCATGACAGATGCAGACGTGGACGGTAGCCATATCCGAACCCTCTTACTCACCCTCTTCTACCGTTACATGCGCCCTCTTATTGAAAAAGGCCATCTTTATATTGCTCTGCCTCCTCTTTACTTAGTCAAGCGCGGTAACATTCACCGCTACTGCTGGGATGAAACTCAGCTGAAACAAGCAATAAATGAGCTGGGTAACGGAGATGAAAGCAAAGTAGTAGTCCAGCGTTACAAAGGCCTGGGAGAAATGAATCCCGAGCAGCTTTGGGAGACTACGATGAATCCAGAGACCCGCACTCTGCAAAGGATATCCATAGAGGATGCAGCAGAAGCCGATGAAATTTTCTCCGTGCTTATGAGTAAGGAAGTAGCGCCTCGCAAACGGTTTATTGAGCAGAATGCCCGTTATGCCCGCTTAGACGTGTAGGGCATCAGACCTTTCCCCTCAAGATAAAAGGGGAAAATAAAGCAGGGGAAATTACTGAGGTTTAGAAGGACTCTGCTGAGGCTTAGGAGGATTTTGGGGAGGTTGAGGAGGGGGTGTTCCAGGCCCTGTTTGCGGAGCAGACTTTTTCTGCGTGTCAACTTTGGTAGGCTTTACTGCAGGAGCAGTAACTGTGGGGGAAGTTTGTTGAGAGGATTGTTGAACCCCTCCTTGCGAGGGCTTATTCACCTGAGCAGGAGCAGGTTGGAGCTGTGGGGTAGTAGGCGAAGGTTTGCCCTCAGGCTGCTGTAGAGCAGGCTGCGTTGATTGATGAGAGGAAGGTTTTGTTGCTTGCTTTTCTGTCTGAGCCCAAAGGCCCAGTCCCATGCCCATGATGATTACAACGATGGTACGCATACGCCCTACGAAAGTAGCCAAAAATCTTCTACTTAGTAGTACGGCGATAGGAGGAAAAAACAGCTTTCAGCTCCCGCAGAGCATCCATTGCTTCTTTCATGGTAGAGTCTAAGAGGAGAGCCCGCTCGTATGCTTCAATTGCTTTGAGGGTATCTTTACGAAACTCAAATAAGCTACCTTTCATAAAATAGGCTTTGGCATCGTGCGGATTAAGCTCAGCCGCACGAGCAAAGTCATCCAGCGCCCTATCATACTCCTTCAGGATATAGTAGACGTAGCCTCTGTTATAATGAGCCTGCGCATAAGAAGCATGGGCTAAAATAGCCTGCGTGTAGGCTTGAATGGCGTTCAAAGCAATAGAGGTCTGAACTTTCTTAGGTTCATTTCGTTTGATTGCGTCCTCTAGTTTCTTGAGATAATAATTCCCTAATTGAAAGTTGAGAAGCGGATCAAAGCGCCGGGTAACCCAATAAGGGTCCAGGTATCGCTTCTTGGCTATTTCGGGTTGGTTTAGAAGATTGAGATGCACATCGTATAGGAATGTACGAGCTTTATCATAAGTAGAGTCTCTCTTAAGCGAGGCTTCCCAGTAATAAATTGCTTGTGGAATTTTACTCTGCATGTATGCCCACAAGCCAAGGGCCGACCAAAAGTCAGGGTTATTACTATCACTAGCAAGAGCCTGGGAAAAATGGCGATAAGCTTCTGTCCATCGGCGCTGCATAAGATATACTGAGCCTATCTTGTAATGAAGTTGAGGAGATGCCCCTCCTAATTCTATTGCACGCTGATAATTAGAAAGCGCGGCTTGATCTTCTCCCCTAGTATAATGATAAAAACCTTTCACCTCATAAAGAAAGGGTTGCATACTATCCTTCTGAATAGCTTTATTCAGAAGGCTGAATGCTTGCCCCGTATCACCTTGCTCAAAAGCCTTCAGGCTGGCATTTAGATAACCCTGCCAAGGGGTAGTATCAGAGCTGGACGAAGGGGGGGAAAGAGAACGCTCGGAGGGGAATTTGCAACCCACCCCCACCCCGAGAATGAACAGCGCTCCCACAACTCTCCAACCGTAGCTTGCCATCGGCGAAGGTAAAAATACGGCGCTATATCTTTCCAGGGCCCTAATACAAAAGCCCTATAGGGTATCCAGGGATGGGGCAGAATAAGAAAAGATGTATTCCGAACCTCCTCTCCATAAGCAAGTAAGTCTAAATCTATGACCCGAGCACCCCAGTGGGGCCTCAAGGTTTCAGGGCGCCCTAAGCGCCTTTCCACACTCTGTAATACTTTCAGCAACTCTTCTGGAGAAAAGTCTGTACTTACCTCCCAGACAGCATTGAGGTAAAGAGGTTGATCTACTCTCCCCCACGGTAAAGTCTCATATACCGGAGAGCTTCGTACTACTTCCACCTGGCTCTCTTGCAAGTACCGCCAAGCCTGCAGAAGGGCCTGCCAGCGATCTCCCAGATTAGTTCCTACGCCTATGAAGATCATTTCTTCCTTTCAATAGCATATTTCACTGCAGATGCAATATGAGAAGCTGTCAAACCATACTTTTCCATGAGTTCATGGGGCTTACCGCTCTCTCCGAATGTATCTTTCACAGCTACTCTCACTACATAACGAGGACAATAGGAAGTTGCTACATAACTGATAATATCACCTAATCCATTGTAAATCTGATGTTCTTCCGCAGTAACGACAACATTCGTACGCTCTAACCATTCCACTATGCCCTCCACATCTATGGGCTTGAGAGTATGAACATTTACAACAGCTACGGAGACACCCTGCTCCTCAAGCATGTAGCTTGCTTGTAAAGCCTGCCAAACCATGTGGCCCGTAGCAAATATTACTCCCTCCTTTCCCTCTAAAAGAACCTGTACCTTTCCAATCTTGAAGGAGGGGTCTTCGGTAGGAGTAAAATTAGGCATTACTGGGCGCCCGAAACGCAAATAAACGGGCCCCTCCCACTCCGCAGCTGCAAGGGTAGCCAAACGAGTTTGATTGTAATCACACGGACAAACTACAGTCATGCCAGGAAGTCCTCGCATAAGCCCGATATCCTCCAACATTTGATGAGTGGCACCATCCTCCCCCAAAGTGAGACCCGCATGAGAAGCGGCAATTTTCACATTCTTTCCTGAATAGCATATACTCTGGCGAACCTGGTCATACACCCTTCCCGTGGCAAAATTCGCAAAGGTACCCACAAAAGGGATGAATCCCATCGTAGCTAAACCCGCCGCCACTCCTATCATATTTGCCTCTGCTACCCCACACTGAAAAAATCTTTCAGGAAACTTCTGGGCAAAAGCATCCATTTTCACAGAACTCGCAAGGTCAGCGGCTAAGGCTACTATTTTAGGGTTCTTCTGGGCTGCCTCCAAAAGTCCCACACCGAAACCAGAACGCGTATCCTTACTCCCTGTATCAACAAATCGCACTCGCATTCACTCAATAGTCAGCCAAAGTACAAGGGAGCTGCCTAAGAGCTCTTTCATACTCGTGAGAGTTAGGAGGCTTCCCATGCCAGCGATGATCATTTTCCATAAAATCTACGCCTTTCCCCATCGTAGTGTAAGCAATAATTATGACAGGCTTTCCCTTTTCGCAGCGGGCTGTAGCTTCTTGGAGGGTTTCCAGGATAGAGGGGAAGTGGTGAGGTTCTTTCAAAGAGACGACCTCCCAGCCGAATGCCTTCCACTTATCCTCCATCGGGTCTGTATTGAGAACCTCGCGAGTGTCTCCATCTATCTGCTTGTAATTTCTATCCATAATTACAATCAGATTATCCACACGATGATGACTAGCGAAGAGGGCTGCCTCCCAGATTTGCCCTTCGTTAGCCTCTCCATCCCCAATCATCACATACACTTTATAGGGGTCTCTCGTGAGCTTCTTACCTAGGGCTATGCCTATACCGACTGAAAGTCCTTGCCCTAAGGAACCCGTCGCAACACGCACACCGGGCAAGCCTTCTTTAGTAGCAGGGTGCCCTTGTAGGCGACTATCAATACGACGAAAGGTAGATAGCTCTGCCATAGGAAAGTATCCTCTACGAGCCAGTACCGCATACCATGCCGCACAAATATGCCCATTAGAAAGTATGAATACATCCTCCCCTAACCCTGCGGCAGAAAAAGTAGAAGGATTGTGCCGCATATGTGCAAAATATAAAGCTACTAGAATGTCTGTAGCCCCTAACGCGCCCCCAGGATGTCCAGACTGCGCCTCATATACCATCCGAACTACATCCCTACGAATCTGAGCAGCCACCCGCTCTAACTCTTTCACCTCCATCCTGCTCAAATTTATACCAAACCTAAACCCTGACTAGAGGGCTCAAGCATGCCTGGCAAACTACAGCTTACATACAGATAAACCTTAGGTTTTCATCTTTTTCCTCTTCGCAGCCGGAAAAAGCACATTATTTAGAATAAGGCGATAGCCGGGTGAAGTAGGATACTTGCTTACATCTGTAGGCGGCTCCTCTACAAAGTGTTGATAATCCTCTGGATCATGACCCCCATAAAAGGTCCAAAAACCCCGCCCCAAAATTCCGTGTATGTAGCGTGCCTCCGAAAGATTGGCTGCCTCTCCCATTACTACTACATTAGGCTTGAGTAGGCTCACCTCATAAGCCGTCGTTTGACCATAAAAACCCTTAATCACGCTTCTATGATTCTGACAAAGCATAGTAGGAATGGGATCCCACTTCGCAGAAAATTCACGCAAGGTGAAGTAATCTTGATCTTCTCTCACATTTCTCCTTCGCTCCCCTGTATCAATGTCCGAAAACTCGTAATCATAGGGATTGAGACGAAGTGTGAAGTTTTCAAAGGCTATGCAGGAGGCATAATTTAGCTTCGTGTTAGCAAGGGGATCGTAAGGAGTACCATCATAAATCTCACTTACAATATCTATTCCTTCGCTGGCTAAGGCAATATCATAGGTATCCGTAGCAGAGCACATGGCAAAAAGGAACCCTCCATTCTGAACCCATTCACGAAGTTTTTTGACCACAGCTAACTTAAGACTGGGCACCCGACCAAAACCCCACTTTGCGGTAATAGCTGTCTGCTCCCTCACCATCGCTTTGTACCAAGGCTTATCTTTGAAGGAAATAAACTTCCCATACTGTCCTGTAAAGTCTTCATGATGCAGATGAACCCAATCATACTCTCGCAGTTTCCCTCCTAATACCTCCTCATCATATATGATGTCGTAAGGAATCTCCGCATATAGGAGTACTAACTGGACAGCATCATCCCAGGGCTCAGAAGATTGAGGAGCATACACAGCGATTCGGGGGGCTTTCTCCAAGCGAACTACATCCATATTAACTTCGGGCTTAGCTATGTAAGCTAAAAGCTCCCCATATTCTGATAGGGAAAGAGATTGAAAAGAAATTTCTCGTCTTTGCAATTCCATCTGAGCCCATCCCATATCTAAGAAAGCAAAGCTGCCCCCTCTATAGTTGAGAAGCCAATCTACTGGCACACCCTTCGTAAGGAGGGCATACACTAGTCCATATGCGCGCAGGTGTTGTTTCTGACTCTCATCCATCGGTATGAGGATATATTGAGCTGACAGCCTGCTCCAGAAAACTACCCCCACCCAAAGCCAGTAAAACATCCTTCTTTCCCATTCCATACCTACAAATATACTCCTAAACGCTTCATCCTTCAACCTAACTGAAAGCTATGAGCAAAAAAGGGGACTTAGTTTCCACACCCCCAGTTCGCTAAAATTGAAAGTAAATAAAGGGTCTTACATGCGATTGACGCATTTCTAAAATGAGCTGCACTACCACGATAAATACAGCCAATTTTACAAGCCAAGGACTTTTAGCAAAAGACCTCTCTATCCATTCCACCCTTTTCATCGGAATAATATGTAGGAGATATCCTATAATAAGAAGAATAATAAAGAGAGCACGTGCCTCTATAAAAGGAATGAGTATTTCCGACTCTGGCTTGATAGCCTTTGAAAGCAGTTCTATAGCTGTATGAAAAGAGGGAGCCCGAAAGAACACCCATAGCCCCAGTACTAAGTGAAAGGTCAGAAACCATCCCACGATGCGCCGCCACAAGGGTAAGGAAAAAGAAGAGGTATCTTTCCCGAAAAGCCACCTATGCACAGCTAAAGCTACCCCATGTACCCCGCCCCATACCACGAACCGCCAAGAAGCCCCATGCCAAAGCCCCCCTATAAGCATGGTAAGAAGAAGGTTTACATAGGTGCGTCCCTCCCCTTTCCTATTCCCTCCCAGAGGAATATACAAATAATCTCTGAGCCAGCTAGAAAGACTTATATGCCAGCGACGCCAAAATTCTGAGATATTAGTAGCTAAGTAAGGTTTAGAAAAATTGACCCCCAAATCAAATCCCATCATACGACCTATCCCTATAGCCACATCACTATAGCCAGAGAAATCCAAAAAAATCTGTAACCCATATCCATAAATAGCCATCAAGTTTTCAAATCCCGAGTAGCCTTTAGGATTACTGAAAATAAGATCATTGTACTGAGCGATGTAGTCTGCAAAGACTACCTTCTTCACCAGCCCCTGCAAAACCAGCCAAAATCCCCTTCCTATCCACTCTGCCTCTAAACGAAGTGCCTGAAGCTGGGGCAGAAAATGCCCTGCCCGTACAATAGGCCCAGCCACTAACTGGGGGAAGTAAGCAATATATAACGCATAATCCCAAAAGGAACCCACTGGAATATGCCCTCTCTTCACATCTACCGCATAGCTAATCATCTGAAAAGTGTAAAAAGAAATACCAGCGGGAAGAATAATATCAGGAGCCTCAAAAGAATAGCCCGTCATCCATGCCCAATTTTGTAGCAGGAATCCTGTATACTTGTAGTATCCTAATAAAAATAATGGTAACACCACCGCTCCAGCAAGCGTAACACGAGAGAAACGAGGTGAATTCATCATCCACTTCACCAGAAAATACTCGCCAATCAGAGTTAGTATGAAAACTATAATAAAGCTTCCGACACATTTGTAATAAAAGAATATAGAGAAAGCCAAAATCCAAAGAAAACCCCACTTCTCTCGCCTCACCTGTAGCATGAACCCATATACCCCCAATACGATAATGCACCACACCCAGAAGGTAAGCGTAGGAGGGATCATAGGTTCTTTTGGATCGTATTGAGTGAGGGCTCTGATTATGCTTGCCCAATCAAGGGGCATGAGCAGCTAAAAATTGAGTCTCATTAGGTAGAGCGGTCTTTCCTTTTGGAGGGTCTATGGGAAAACTAAGAGGCACGAGCGCAGAGTCTCTAAGAAAAACCACCACACTATCAGCCCACCGATAAGCTGCCGAAGGAACAGGATGAGCCCCGTCTTCCAGTCTCTCCATCGTGATTCGTCGTGAGTCAAAAAACCTGCCTGCCCCTACGGTTTCAGAAATGAGCTGATTGATACCCGTATCTTCTTGCCAGTTTGGCGGACCTATCCATACATAAGGTATAGAGCCTATTTGACCCAGGATTCGCTCTAAATATACCTTGCGCCTATGAATGTGAGGAATAAGTAATTCATTGGAACCTACACAAATAAGGACATAAGTAGGTTGGTATTGGCGAATAAACGCAGCCAGTGTATCACTTTTACCCCACCATATGAGATTAGAGCTAGGCCAAATTACTGTGTATAAAGCATAACCTGCTTCACGACACCAGCGAGCTAAACGATAGCGAAACCATTCTATCATTGAGTCCCCCACAAGTAAAACTTTTTGAACAGCTGTGTCAGGGCGATGAAGACCTCGTCTAATGCCAGAAGCGGGGAAAAGCGGAGGAGGTATTTGAACAACCAGCGGAGAGCCCTTCCACCTCAAGAGGGTATCTTCTGAAGCAGTTACCTTAGGAAGTTCTATTCGCTCACAAGTAGGAGGTAAAAAGGGAGATACAAGAAGGAAAATAGCAAGCGCGCTTGCTATTATTGCCCAATAGGTCCAGTATACGCGCACTCCTCCCCTTCCCCCCCTATCTAACGCAGAGCGAAAGTACTATAATTTAGTATTTTAATTCTCTGAGGCGGGGAGACGCAAGAGAATTCGTTGAAAGCGAGCTAAGTCGGCATAATCTAGGTTCCGAATACCCTTCCGCTCAAAATAACGAAGGGTGTCAAGAGAGCGCAAAATTTCCGTCTCGCTCAGTGCTGCCCTGCCTGTAACCTTGAAACGGTTAAGTTCTAAAGTAAGTACTCTTCTTGCATACCGAATTTGTGCCTCTATTTCTATTGGCTCAATCTTAGGTGTAGTCATAAGCCGAGGGCAAATATAATATTTTTTGCATTTATATTGGCTCGTAACTATGATGCATACTCTCTTCTAAGTAGGGATGATGCTGAGGGAGAAGGTAGGGAGCTTTCTCTAACTGCTTAGCAGCATACCATCCAAAACCACTTATCCCCGCCAAGAAGAAGCCTACCTCCATAGCTCCTAAGCCGCCTACATGCCCCGCTACTGAGGGCATCACTACCATAAAAGTATCTAACCAATGAGTGAATAAAAGAACCGCTGTAACAACCATGAGCCACACTTTATTACGCTTGATACTTGCACTCATGAGACCCAATAGAGGAAAGAGGAAATTCAAGATGAGCGTAAGAAAGAACACAGGTACGTACTGAGGATTCACGTGAGCCCGAATCCGCTCATAGAACCAGAAAGTTTCTTCAGGTATATTCGCATACCAGATGAGCATGAACTGCCCATAGAAGATATAGGTCCAAAAGATACTGAAAGCAAACACGAATTTGCCTAAATCATGAATATGGCTGTCATTCACTCCAGAAAGAAAGCCATTTAGCTTGAGAAGAGCTACAGTAAAAGTAATGAGACACAAGGTAGTAATCCAAAGGTTGGCAAAATTATACACCGCAAACATCGTGCTGAACCAGTGCGGCGAAGTGCTCATGAGCCAGTCCCAGCTTGCTACTGACCAGCTCAGCGCAAAGAAGACAATAAATCCCCCAGCCAACCTTCTGAGATTATGAAAGTACCGGATGTCGCCTGTGCTATCTAAGTTTTCCCAATTCCGTATGAAACCTCGCCAAAAGAGCAGCCATCCTCCTATAATCACTAAAAGCCGAATAAAGAAAAAAGGCAAGTTAAGGTAACTACTTTTATGCTGAAGTATAGGGTCTTTAGAGACTACTTCCGGATGTGTCCATTCGTAGAGCACACTAAAAAGCGACCCTATTACGCTTACGAGAAGGAGGACTCCAATCGGTAGAAATCGTGCAAAAGTCTGAGGCACCCGCTGAATCATTACGTACCAACCTGCATTAGCCGCATAACCTACGGCCATGAAGAAGAGGGAGAGCACACTAATCCCTAAGAAATATACTGCTGTGATAAGGAGATTAGCAGAGAGGCGACGAAGCCACGGCGCTGCATGACCTGCACTATGAGAGGGGGTAGCTTCATGTGCATGGGTAAACGCAATCACTAATCCTATTCCAATCAGGACAAGTCCAATTGCTAATAAGACAGTAAGCCATTTACGCAAATTAGGCGGGAGAGTAAAGCGCTCCTGCCAATTTATGGCTGTTATTTGCTCTGGGTGTCCCATAGCGAGCTATTTTTTCTGCAAAGATTTTTTGTTATATCCATCGGGATTACTCACCTGCGCCCCCTCTTGCTGAGCCAGTCCTGCTTTTCTAAGCTCCTGAACATACATAATAACTTTCCAACGCTCTTCTGGGCTCAGCTGTGAAGCATGTGAGCCCATTAGATTTTTCCCGTAAGTAATGCTGTGGAACATCTTTCCTTCCGGCAAATCTCGTAGTTGTACCCCATAGTAGGAGGGAGGAGGAGGAAACTTACCTGCTTGTACTATAGAACCCTGACCATCCCCCTTTTCGCCATGACAATGAATGCAATACAGTTCGTACAGCCTTTTACCCTCAGCAACGTTTTCCGGTGTCTTGGGAAGGGGATTAGTGAGCTTTTTACCAGCCTCCTCATATCCCTCATTTGTATTGGGGAAGGGATAGAAATAAGATATTTTTTTCCTTGCTACTGTACCCTGTACAGGTGACAAAAGGTGCTTTCCATCAGGGGTGTATTGATGATAATCAATCTGGGAATAAGGCTCAAGAGGAATAGAGTGATACATTTGAGGAGCATATTCTATCCCAGGATCTCTCGGGTCCTGAGAAGCACAGGCAGCAATGAAAATTGCACCGCTCACTATCAGATATACCACTGAAATAGAATGCCTCATAGCTCCACTATTTTGATTTCTGCTACTCCCGTCTTTTGAAAAATCTGACTAGCACTATCCCAATCCTTTTCATCTTGAATAGCTACCACCATTCCATCATCTGTCTGGCGGGGATCATAAATCATAGCCTTTCGCCCAGGATAGAGGCGATTAACTGCGAGGTAGGAGAGAAACATGAGCACACCCGCAAATAGTACTGTCAGCTCAAAAGTAATCGGAATAAAACTAGGAAAAGG
>JANXCJ010000024.1 GCA_025060275.1 Bacteroidia bacterium
TCCCTGTCATTTTATTGGGACTGGCATGTCTCTGGACAGTAGGGATCATAGGAATATACGGCTTTAAGATAACCCTCTTGACTGCCCTCCTCCCACCTGTGATAATTATTCTGGGTATTCCCCCAAGCATTTATATGCTATCTGAGTATCATCGTCTCTATGTGGTGAAGGGAGATAAGGTTTTAGCGATTCGGGAAATGCTCAGGCAGTTAGGTGTGGTGACCTTTATGATTCATGCAAATACAGCTTTTGGCTTCCTTACACTATATCTCACGAATGTCGTTCCCCTTCAGGAGTTTGGCTTGGTAGCTTTTTGGGGGACTATTGCTACCTACTTCCTCACCGTGCTTCTTCTACCTTCTTTCTTCATGATCCTACCTGAGCCTAAAGAGAGGCACCTGCGGCATTTGACAAACCGATGGATTGTAAAAACAGTGCAGTGGATAGCGAATGTGCTGGAGAAGCGAAAAAAATGGGTATATGCCCTAACGATAGCTCTATTTGGCATAGCCATAGGAGGCATATGGCGTCTGAAGGCTGTTTCTTACATGGCGGATGACCTTCCCTCTGATGCACAGGTGATACGCGACCAGGCTTTTTTTGAGTCCCTCTATGGGGGTAGTATGCCTTTTGAGATAGTAATCTCTACGGCTCAGCCCCAGGAGCTTCGTCGTCTCCGCCTCCTGAAGGCTTTGTCTAACTTGCAGGATAGCCTAGCACGATATCCTGAACTCTCCCGAAGCCTTAGCATCGCAGATTTTCTCAAAGCTAGTCGGCAAGCCTTCTGGGGTGGAAGTCCCAAGGCTTATGGACTACCACAGCCTGAGGAGCTGCCCACACTCCTGCGAGCTCTTCGTCAGGAGGCTGCACCTGCGATATTGCATGCCCTGGTAGATTCCTCTTACCAGCGCACACGCATTACGGCTTTTATGCGTGACATAGGTTCTGTGGGGATGGCGGCGCTCTTAGAGCGTGTGCGGAGGGCTATCCATGCTACTTTTGGGGAGGATGCAAAAAAAGTACACATTACAGGTACCACTCTTATTTTCCTCAAGGCAATTGACTACCTAATAGACAATTTGGTTTGGAGTCTCATAGCGACTTTTCTCCTAGTAGCCTTTCAAATGTTTCTCCTATACGGCTCAATTCGTATTATGTTTATCAGCATGGGAGTCAATTTATTACCTCTTTTTTTAGTAGCGGGTTTCATGGGTTACATAGGCATGCCCATAAAGCCCTCTACTGCTCTGATATACGAGATAGCTTTTGGAATTGTGGTAGACAGTGCTATTCATTTTCTTAGTTCCTATCAGTGGTATTATCGGGGGCATCCTACTCCTATGCGGGCAGCGATTATGAGTGTGCATCATACGGGAGCGCTAATTGCATATGTGTCCTTTGTGTTACTAGTTGGTTTTGGTATTTTCATATTTTCCTCTTTTGGGGGTACGAGGGCACTGGGTATCCTCACGGCTCTATCCCTAGGGATAGGCTTCTTCTCTAATATTTTTCTTCTACCTGCCCTTTTGATTAGTTTTCAGCAAGCAGATAGAGGCAGGATAGGCAAGCTCATCCAGCAGATGCGAAGTCGTGTGTCAGGGGTGTCGGTGCTGCGGGAGCATAAGGAAGAGGGTAAGCCCTGAGATATTCCCGAATGGTATCTTTTAGTCGCTTTAGATGTGTCTCATCACTAGCACTGGTCAAAGCCTCATCAATCCATGCCGCTATCTGCCGCATATCTGATTCATTCATGCCCCTTGTGGTAAGGGCAGGTGTTCCCAAGCGTATTCCGCTTGCTATAAGGGGAGGTTGTGGATCATAAGGGATGAGGTTTTTATTCACTGTGATACCAGCTTTTTCAAGTACCTTCTCTGCTTCTCGTCCTGTAATGTTTTTGTTCCTCAAGTCTACAAGTACAATATGATTATCTGTCCCTCCTGTGAGAATGGTATATCCTCGCTCTTTTAGACTGTCTGCGAGGGCTTGGGCATTTCGGATAACCTGTCGGCTATATTCTCGGAAAGCTGGTTGTAAAGCTTCACCGAAAGCCACAGCCTTAGCTGCAATGACATGCATGTGAGGTCCTCCCTGTACGCCCGGAAAGACAGCTGTATCTAATAGAGCACTCATTTTCTTGGGTGTGCCTTTTGGAGTGAGCTCTCCAAAGGGGTTATCAAAGTCTTTGCCCATCATGATAATACCTCCTCTGGGACCTCGCAATGTTTTATGGGTGGTACTCGTAACAATATGGCAATGAGGCAACGGATTATTTAGAAGTCCTGCGGCAATCAGTCCAGCAGGGTGGGCAATATCTGCTACAAGTATTGCTCCTACTTCATCAGCGATACTGCGGAGAGCTGTCCAATCCCAGTCCCGGGGATAGCTGCTTGCTCCTGCCATTAGGACGGCCGGTCGGAACTCACGAGCTTTTTCATGAATTTGATCATAGTCTAATAAATAGGTATCAGAGCGTACCCCATAATGCCTCACGTTGTAAAGGCGTCCAGAGGAGTTAAGAGGGCTACCGTGGGTAAGGTGCCCTCCATGAGCTAACTCAAAACTGAGTATTTTCTGCCCTGGCTTGAGTAGAGCTAAAAGGACAGCTTCATTGGCTTGGGCGCCTGAATGGGGTTGAACATTCACCCATTCTGCTCCGAAGAGCGTCTTCAGGCGCTCTTGAGCAATTCGCTCTACTTCGTCCACATACTCACAGCCCCCATAGTAACGGCGTCCTGGAAGGCCTTCAGCATATTTGTTTGTAAGTACGGACCCTAAGGCCGCAAGTACAGCAGGGCTTGCATAATTTTCGGAGGCAATCAGCTCTAAGCCTTCTTCTTGCCGTCGGCGCTCTGCCTCTATCCAGCCGAAGATAGGGTCTATCATAGGACAAAGTTAAAGTTTAGGCTTTTGGTGGAGGGCTTTGCTTTTTTCTCCGGCTTAACCACCTCAAAAAAACTATCAAGAATAAAATGATTAGCCATACCCACCATAAATAGGCTATTATAAAGGTGAAATATACAAGCCCTTCCCAGCCAGACGCTAAACTTCGTAAAAGCTGGTCCCAGTATGAGCCCCCTTGATTGTACTCTACATACCTGCGATTTTGCAGATAAATCTCAATCTCAACCATTTCCGTGGAGTGCTGCTTAGCCTTAAGAGCAGATTGTAGCTCGTCTCTCTCCTGCAAGGCTTGTTGAAGAGACTTTTCTACTTCCAGTATCTCTTTGGGTGTGTGAGCTTGTTGGAGTAGTGCCTGGAGCCGCTGAATTGCTGCATCTTTTGCTTTAAGCTTTGCCTCTAAGTCAGCGTACTCTTGTGTAATATCCGCAAGGAAAGTCCTTTCACTCCTCACTTTTCCTAAGCTCCGTACTTTTTCTACGAAGTAGGAAGCCTTAGTCACTGGGAGAAGCACAGAATATGAGCAACTGCGCTCATCTTCCTTTGTCTTGCTGTGTATGTTCCCTCCGAGAGCTTGTACCCATTTTTCTACTGAGTCAATAGCCTCCTGCCAGTGGTGTGGGATTATCTCTAAGTACATGCTTAATTTCTTCTTGCTTCCTTCTGGCCCTGGTGTAGGTGTGTATGTGCTGTTTCCCCCACCGTTACAAGCAGTGAGCCACATAAGGCCCATGCAAACTACAGGGGATAGTCTGTGCATATTCAAATGTAAGAGTTCATGCTAAGTAGGCAGAAGTGACACTTAACAATAATTAAACTGCAGGAAAACATGTAGTTTACGCAGGCAAATTTCCTTTGGGGCGGTATGAAAAAGGTAGGGTTTTTAGCAGTAGTACTTTTAGCAGTGAGTTTCACTGCATGTAAGAAGAAAGAAAAGGATGAACCGCAGGCTCCTGCGCCTGACCAGTCTTTGGTCGTACTGGAAGGCGAGCTTACCTCTGAGCGGACCCTGGATGCCAATCGCAAGTATCTCATAAAGGGTCAGTTTATCGTCCGTCAAGGGGGTATTTTGCGCATACCTGCGGGTACTATTCTTTTCGGCGATAGGGCTACGAAAGGTACCCTTATTGTGGATAAGGGGGGCAAAATCTTCGCTGAGGGTACAGCCGAGAAGCCTATAATCTTCACCTCAAAATTTGGTCCTGGCGAGCGAGATAGGGGAGACTGGGGAGGTGTGATTATCTTAGGAAATGCCCCAGTGAATGGAACCAACCTTACCATAGAAGGGATAACACCCCCTATTACTTATGGAGGTAATAATCCGGATGAGAGTTCTGGGGTTTTACGCTATGTGAGGATTGAGTTTGCGGGTGTAGCTCTCACGCCGAATAATGAGGTAAATAGCCTTACCATGGGAGGTGTGGGACGTGGCACAACGATAGAGCATGTGCAAGTTTCATATGGGGGAGATGATGGCTTTGAATGGTTTGGTGGGACAGTAGATGGAAAGTACTTAGTTTCTTATGGTACGTGGGATGATGATTTTGATGGAGATTTTGGTTGGTCTGGACGCGTGCAATATGCCTTGGCTATTCGGGACCCTTTTGGGGCTGACCAGTCTGGCTCTAATGGCTTTGAGATGGATAATGATCCCGCTGGCTCAGCTAATCAACCTCTCACTGCACCTGTATTTTCTAATGTGACGATTTTGGGCCCTATTCATCGCAGAGGTGGCTCACGCAGTGGGAATTATCAAAATACGCTTCACTTACGCAGGAATGCTGCGGTTTCTATCTTTAATTCCATAATAGGTGGTTTTCCTACGGGCCTTCGCATAGATGGAGGGGCGGGAAGCACAGCCGAACATTATCGTCAAGGTCGAGCTTTTCTTGCGCACAATGTTCTCCTGATTGACTCAGGAAATGTAAGCAATCGTTTTGCTGGTGGTCAGGGAAATATTCCTGATAGCACAGCCTCTATTTGGGCAGCGCCTGGTAATAACCTTACAATAGTAGATACTAACCTCGCTATCTTAGGGGGCTATTCTACCTCTAATCTTATGCCTTTCTGGTCCTTTATTCAGGGGCAGGCTAATCCCAACCTCACCCTTCCCAGTGGCTCCCCCTTTGCTACAGGAGCTGACTTTGGAAATTCTAAGCTGGATAACTTCTTTGAGCGTGTGGCTTTCCGAGGAGCCCTAGCACCAGATAGGGACTGGACAGATAGATGGACCCACTTTGATCCACAGAATGCTCAATATTAAGCGAGTTCTCAGAGGTTATGTGAGGGGCAGGATAAAAAGCCTGCCCCTTTTTCTTTTCCAACTAGGGCTTGCTGCTAGTTGTAATTCCCATTCCTCTTCTGACCTTCCTCCTCCTGAAAGGGTACCTATGGAGCAACGGGAGGAGATGCTTAGAAAGCTTTATCCCCTCATAGCTGGAGCTCATGCGTCGCGAGACTCAATTACCTCCTACAGATGGGAATTGTGGAAAGAAATAGGTGAGACCCTTTATTTTGGGATAAGCCGTCCTTCTCGGAGCCGTTTTCGTGGTCGTAGGGAGGCGGTGCTGGGGCGGGCTATTCCTGCTGATACGGGATGGCGGTATTATGAGGAAATCTTGTGGACTTATAAACTTCCTGCGGAAACCCTCCGTTCAGTATTGGAGGGCTTACTTCTTGTGTGGCAGAGAGGTGAGAATCTTTTGAGCTATAATGAAACATACGTAGCTTTTCCTGACCCATATTCCTTCTACGATATAAAGCTTAGGCGATGGCGTCGTATAATAGCAAAAGATACCTTGTGAAGTTTACTTGAAGGGTTTATAAGATAGCCTTACCCTGAACTCTCTTATCTTTGTTTGGCATGGCAGAGGAACAAATACCCAAGCCTGAAGTAGAAACTCCCTCCCAGGAGGGTAAGTGGTTAGCCCTATGGCATCGGCTACGTCAAAATCGCTTGGCTTCTATTGTAAGTGCCGGCCTTGTTGTGCTTGTGGTGGGGTGGATAGCTTATAGGCAGTATCTCTTCACCCAGAATGAAGAATGCCTCCGAGAAATGCGTTTTGCTGAAGCTTATTTTCGGCAGGACTCTTTTGAAAAAGCCATAAAAGGCACTGCTACTGCTCTTGGGTTTGAACAGTTGGTAAAAGAGTACGGAAGTACGGAGGCGGGTAATCTCTGTAGGCTGTACTTAGGAGCTTGTTATCTCAAAACTGGTAAATATGAGGCAGCAGTAGAAGTTCTCTCTGAGTATGAGGATGAAGACTCTTATTTGGGGGGGGTTGCCCAGGCAGCTCTTGCGGGCGCCTATGCGGAGTTGAAGAAGTTTGAAAAAGCAGCAAAGCTTTACGAGGAGGCGGCTGATATTCATCACAATAGTCAGACCAGTCCTGTTTTTCTCTTGCAAGCAGGGCAGTGTTATGAGTTGTCAAAGGACTGGGAGCGAGCTATGGAAGTATATGAAGAGCTGATAGAGAAGTATCCGACAGCGGGGGAGGTTTCCTCTGCCCAGAAGCACTTGGCTCGCCTGCGCACAGCTCATGCAAAGTGAGCCTTTTACCTACTTGCCTCCTTCTGAGCTTGTCAAGCGTGTGCGCCTTTTTTTTGTTCGTACTGCGTGGCATGCTTCAATTATGGAAGCTATGTGGCAGGAGGCTACCCAGATTCTGCGCACGCTCTCATTCTCTCTTGAAAGGGTTCATCTTCTGGAAGGGGCTGGCGCTTTTGAGCTGGTACATTTGGCTGGTGCCATTGCGCGGCAATATACTTGGCGTTATGGCTTTTCTCAGCTCGTCTCCGTGAGAGGTCCTACACATATTCAGAGCAATCTACGCCTCCCTCCCTTTTTTCAGGGTAACTTGGATAGTCAACTTCGCTCGGAATTCCTCTTAGAGTCACCAGGGCCAATTGGTTACTTTCAGCCTTTTGAGCCTCAAGCTGAGCAAGAGCTTCCTGCTATAATCGTTCTGGGCTGTATCCTAAGGGGAGCCACAAAGCACAATGAATATCTGGCTCATGCGGTCATTGCAAACCTGGCATACCTGAACCTCCTCACGGGGATACCTATTATCCTGGGCATATTAACACCAGATACCTTACAACAAGCATGGGAGCGAGTTTCTCAGGTGAGAGAGTGGGTCCTAACAGCCTTCATGACATGGGAAGCTAGACTGAAGATATCTCACCTCAGGTCCCAGTTACTTCAATCTCCGGAAAAGAGTTCATAGGTTATAAGCCCATCTTTAGATGCCTCTTCGGCGACTTGTCTATCATGGGATGGTATATGGCTCAACTACTGCTCTGGCTCGTTTTCTAAATTGGGCGCTAACACCCCTATACGCGCATCGTCTTTCTGTAGAAGATTTTGGGCGCCTGTCAGAACTCTATTCCTGGATGGTTTTTGGGTTGATTGTAGCAGGGTTGGGGATGGAAACTGCTTATTTTCGGTTCGGAAGGACGAGGCGAGAAGCATCTGGGGCAGCTTTCTGGAGAATGTTGGCTCTAACTGGGTTCGTAGGAGGGGGCCTGGGGGGAATACTTATTGCCTTTGCCCCTTCGGTCGCTCCTTTGTTGGGGTATGAGGGGCAGGTTCATCTCCTGTGGCTTACTATTACTATCTGGACGATAGATGCATGGGGGAGTTTTGCGTTAGCTTATCAGCGAGCTATAGGTAAGCCTTTTCGGTTTGCATTTATTCAGTTGATGCATGTGGGACTTGTGGTAGGGCTAAACATATGGGGTGTAGGACTAAAGGGGTATGGTATAACTTTTATTCTCATAGCCAACTTGATAGCCTCTCTCTTGAGATTTATTTGGGCGCTCAGATGGGGCCCTCGGTGGGAGGTGGCTCCGCTAAATGAAGTGAGTACAAGGGGACTTCTACAGTATGGGTTGAGCCTTACTCTGATAGGCTTGTTAGGAGCGATGAATGAGGTATTAGATCGGGTTCTACTAGCCCGCTATGATCTGAATCAGACGGCCTTATACGGAGCTGCTTACAAGATAGCGATGGCACTAGCGCTTTTTGTGCAAGCCTATCGGCAAGCTGGGGAACCCCTTCTTTTGGGAGAGAATAAGGGAGATATCCACTTCTACAGGAAAAGCTGGCTCTTGTATCATGGCATAGGACTCTTAGGAGTATTCATGATAAGCCTTTGGGCTCCTTTCCTGATTACCACGGATTGGGGAGGGCTTCTCCCTGCGCCTCTTTTCCCTCCTGCTTATCACACTGCTTTGAAGGTCGTGCCTATCCTCCTCTGGGCAAATCTATTTATGGGCTCAGTAGTTCAAGCTTCTATTTGGTATAAGCTTTCTAAGCGTCCTACTGCAGGGATATTCATAACGCTGATAGGTAGTCTGATTACATGGATGGGCAATCTCTATGGTATACCTCGCTATGGATATTTTGCGTGTGCTTGGACTACTCTTATTGCATATGCGAGTATGGCTTTGCTTTCTATAGGGATGGGTAGTCAAGTTTTGCGAGGAGCTTTTCCGTGGGGTTATGTCCTGGTGGGTATTGGTTGGGTTTGCTTTCTTCAATATGTAGGAGAATCGCTTTCTCCTTTTTGGGGCACTCTATTAGGAGTGGGGGGGATAATAGGGCTATTTGGGGTGGCTCTGCATAAAGAAAAGGCTTTCAGATAACTATCTTCGTGCATGTGAATGGGACCTTTTCTATAGCTCCCTTGCGAGCATTTTACGAAGGAGCTGTAACACGAAGCCTGACAGTGCGCCTACGGTATTTAGAAAGTTTAGAAAAGCAGATTAGAAAAAAGGAGAAGGACATATTGGCGGCTCTGAGGAAGGACCTGGGGAAGTCTGAATTTGAAGGTTATGCTACTGAGATAGGTCTCGTATTAGAGGAAATACGGTATTTTAGAAAGAATCTTAGAGCTTTAGCTAAGCCCAAAAGCGTTTTTCCCTCCTTAGCTCAGCTTCCTAGCCGTACTTATATTCGCTATGAGCCTCGCGGGGTGGTGTTGATTATAGGTCCGTGGAATTATCCCTTTCAACTTCTTATGGTACCCTTAGTGGGAGCTGTGGCAGCAGGAAATGTTGTGGTGCTCAAGCCTTCTGAATTTGCGCCTGCTACGGCACGGGAGGTCCAGGAGATTGTTCAGGCTTCTTTTCCACCGGAATATGTGTCTGTGGTACTCGGCGATGCGCAGGTAGCGGCTAAGTTATTGGAGGAGGATTGGGATTACATATTTTTTACAGGAAGTACGCGAGTGGGACGGCTTGTAGCGGAGTCTGCCGCGCGTCGTTTAATACCTTATACGCTTGAATTGGGCGGAAAGTGTCCTGCCATCGTAGCAAGGGATGCGAATATTTCAGTAGCCGCCCGTAGAATAGCCTGGGGTAAATGGGTAAATGCGGGGCAAACATGTATCGCCCCAGATTATGTGCTAGTTCAAAGGGCACAGTATGAAGCTTTATTAGAGTCCCTGAAGGCAGCTATACTGAACTTTTCTCCAGATCTTTCTTCCCCTCCTGCAGATTATGCACATATCATCCATAAAGCCCACTACAATCGCATCATGGAGCTTTTGCAAGAAGGAAAGGTGGTATTTGGCGGGCATACTAACCCTGAGAGGTTGTATATTAGCCCCACACTCATTGTGAGTCCCCAAGGAAGGCTCTTAGAGGAGGAAATCTTCGGTCCTCTCCTTCCTATTATCTCATATGATACTGATGAGGAAGCGGTAAAATTTATACGCAAGTTTTCTCCTCCTTTGGCTCTTTATATATTCACGGAGAACAAAGAGTCCGTAGAATTTTTCTTACAACAAATTCCCTCAGGCGGTACATGTATCAATGACACGCTTATGCATATAGGTTCTAGTCGTCTCCCTTTTGGGGGGATTCGCCAAAGTGGTATAGGGCGTTATCACGGACCTTATTCATTTGAGACTTTTTCTCATGCTCGGACCGTGCTGGAGTCTCCTACTTGGGTAGATATACCCTTAAGATACCCTCCCTATAGGAATAAACTTAGGTGGGTGCGTAAGCTACTGGGCTAGTTATGCGATACTACCTTCTCAAGGTGAAAGGAACGGCAAAGATTCCTGATTATGTTCAGATTCGGGATGAGCGCTTCTCTCTCGTGTGCTACCTAAGGTCTGATAGAATCGAAAAGAAAGCTCAATTACCAGCAGGATTTTTAGAGAGAGTTTCCAAAATTTTTCCACAACTTCCTTATGGACAGGTACGAGTAGTGGAATGGAACCCTGATACAAAAGAGGTGACACTTGTGTAAGTTGCGTGCATATGGGCACTGCACTGCAGATTACTGATTTGTCTATCGCTTACGGGGAGAGAACAATCCTCTCCAACGTGTCTTTTTCCCTGACAAAGGGGGAATTTGCCTACCTGACAGGTAGGACGGGTTCTGGTAAGACCTCCCTTTTGCGAGCTATATATGGGGATTTGCGTCCAGTCAAAGGCGAGATTTGGGTGGGTTCTTACCGAGTGGATACCCTGAAGCCCTCTGAACTACCCTTTCTGAGAAGACGCATGGGTATTGTATTTCAGGATTTTCAGCTTTTGCCCTATCGCACTGTCTATGAGAATGTGGCTCTTACGTTGGAGGTGACGGGCTGGCGAGACAGAAAGAAAATCCGTGAGCAAGTGATGGATACTCTCCTACGAGTAGGGCTACTTGCACGGAAGGATGCCTACCCGCATGAACTTTCTGGAGGAGAGCAGCAGCGCACCTGCATAGCTCGTGCCCTGGTGGGTTCTCCTATTTTGCTATTAGCAGATGAGCCAACCGGAAACTTAGACCCAGAAGTGGGGGCCCAGATACTTGCCCTCTTCCATCAAATTGCAAGGTGGGGAACAGCAGTTCTCTTAGCTACCCATAATCTTCAGCACTTGCGCGATTTCCCTGCACCTGTTTACCTTTGCCAAGATGGGAAACTGTTGGTTCAGAGTGGGGGAGGTTGATAGAAATGCAACTCTTCGTAACTTTGCCTCGTATATAAAAAATAGCAAGTCTATGAAAAAGATATTAGTGATTTCACTCTGCTGGGGGCTGTGGGCCTATGCTCAGACGAAAAAAACGCCCTTTCAAGAAGCGGAAGAGTACAGGAAGAATAAACAGTATGACTTGGCTCTTCAGAAGTATGATGAGGCTATTCGGCTAGAGCCTACGAAGGCAGTGTATTACCTTCGTAAGGGAGATGTCCTGGCACTCAAGAAAAACTTTACGGAGGCCATTCAATCATACCAAAAAGCCACTGAGCTCAATCCAGGACTTAGACCTGCATATGTAAAAATGGCCCGCATATACATGCAGCAGAAGAATTACGCAGCTGCTGTGGATGTTCTTAATCAAGCCTATGCGAAGGAGCAGGACTCAGATAAGCGGATGACCTATAAAATTCATGTAGTTCGTCTCCTAAATGTGCAAGGTAGGCATCAGGAGGCTCTTAGTGAGATTAATGCGCTCAAGGCTCAAATACCTGTGGCAGCAGATGACCCGAGAGTGCTCTATGCAGAAGGGGAGACGCAATTGGGTCTAAACAATCCCCAAGCAGCCATCGCAGCCTATCAACGAGCGTATGATAAAACAAGAGACTTGCCAATCGCCCAAAGTGCTAAGTACACCTACGGCTTAGCTCTAGCGCACTACAAGGCAGGCAATACTGCGGAGTATGAACGCTATGCGAAGCAAATAGAAAATCATCCTTTCGGTCGTCGGCTGAAGGCGGCTGTAGCTCGGAGCGGCGCTGCCTATAACTTGCGGATTGCTCAGGCCTACTATAAGATAGGGGCACTGGATGAGGCACTGGAGTATGTCAACGAAGCTGCAAAAACCAAGGATCGCCTAAATGCTGTTTATCAGATGCAGGGGCTGATTCTGTACAAAAAAGGTCGCACAGCTGAGGCTGCCCAAAGTCTCCTACAAGCTGCTGCAAATGAGCCGGACGAAAAAAAGAGAAATGCTCTTTTTAGTCGTACTATTCGCTTGCAATACAATGCAGGAGACTACGCGGGGGTTATAACTACGGCAGATCGGATATTAGAGAAAAATCCTTCTGATGCCTCTACCTTGTTACTCAAAGCCCAAGCTCTCTATCTCTTGGGAAGATATGGCGAGACGATCTCTACTACGGAGAGACTTATTCCTCTCTTAGGCACGGATGCGGCTAAGATATCTCAAGCATACTTCCTAATGGGCCTAGCGGCTAGAAAGTCGGCTCAGATAGAAAAAGCTCGCGATGCATTTGGCAAGATTACGCATCCTTCCTTTAAGGTAGCTGCTAAGGTAGAAATGGATAAACTCTCCGCACGGTAAGTGAAAAAATCAAACAAGAGTCATCCACTTTACTTTTAGGAAGCTAAGAGTGTAGACAGGTCAGCCTCTCAAGGGGTGTGGGATTGTATCTTCTTATTCAATGTGAAATGCTGAATTTCTGTCGTTTTCAAGCTGATGTTTTTCATGGGGCGGCCCCGATGTAAGGGGGGTTGAGGAGTGGAAGATTCTATCTAAAATCAACTGCCTATCTACTGCCTACCTGCTTCTTGGCTGGACTATTTATGAGGGATAAACGGAGTACCCGCCAGTAAGATAAATCATTTTCTATCTTTCTAAAAACTTTTCCAACGCTTGTTTCCTAGAGCCTTTGAGATATAGTACAGAGGCTTCCGTGAGCCAGTGAGGGGGGGTATCCTTCAGTTCATTCACGGAACTTCTCCACTCCCAGCGAAAAGGGAGGCTGTCTCTAAGCACCTCTCTCCAGTAAGGTCCTATAAAAACTACTCCTTGGATATGAAAAGAATGGGGTAGGAGTTGCCTTATCACTGCATAGTGAGCCTCGTAAGTGTAGCTTCCAAGCTCTTCCATTTGTCCTAAAATTAGAGCTGCGCTTTGGGGTGCTCTCAAAGTTTCCCATAGTGCTTCTAAACTTGCTCTCAGAGAGGAAGGATTTGCATTATATGCATCTAGGATAATAATCTGTTCTCCTCTTTGGAAGACCTGGGAGCGGCAAGCCTCAGTCTGGAAAGAAACTAGAGCTTCAATCATCTTCTCAGGAGCGAGCCCCAGTAAATGTCCTGCCGCTAAGGCAGCAAGAACATTCAGCCTATTGTAACTCCCCCAGAGTGGAAGCTCTGACTCAAAAGTTTCTCCATTCACTTTAATTATAAGGCGTGAATGCCACCAGTCTATGGGTATCCATTCTCCAGATACACAGGCAAGAGGGTGAGTGCCAAAGTATTCTACCTGCAATCTCTCAGGAAGATGCTGGGAGGCGAGCCACTTATCTTCTCCATTCAGTAAAAGCCATTTTCCGCCATTTTCAATCAGATAGTGAGCTAACTCCCACTTAGTAGCACGATTAGCTTGTAGGCTTCCATATCCCTCCATGTGATCTTCTCCCACATTAGTAATCAGGCCCATCGTAGGTTGGAGTATATAGCACAGTTCACGCACTTCCCCAGGACGGTTATCTCCTATTTCTACAACTGCAAACTTGTGAAAGGGTTTTAGGCGGAGGAGGGTAAGGGGGATTCCTATGGCGTTATTCCAGCTTTTAGGGCTTATTAGGGTGGGGGCATGTTGAGAAAGGATGTGTCCGAGCAGAGCTTTGGTGGTGGTTTTACCGTTAGAGCCGCCTACTGCGATTACAGGCAGGGAAAAGAGTCTTCGGTATGCGGCTGCCACCTTTCCCAAGAGTGCAAGGGGGTCCTCGGTAAAAATTATATTTTCCATAGGCACTCCCTCAGGTAGAGCATATTCGGTAGGCAGCACGATATAAGCTGCTCCTTTCTCCCAAGCATTCCTTGCATATGCTGCCCCATGGGTACGAGTGCCTGGAAGGGCAAAAAATACTTCACCAGGCGAAAGGGTACGACTATCAATGCTTGCACCTGCTCCTGTAAAAAGGTACTGTTGAAGACCTTCTATGTCCATTTCCTCAGGCTTTTAGTATCTGCATAACCATCGTATATGCTTCATCTGGTAAAGTGGGAAAGTTAGCGATACGAAAGTGAGTTTGCCTATTTTCTCCATAACCCCAGCCGATATAGAGTCCTTCTTGCTCTGCTTTTGCTCGTAAGAGAGTCCCTACTCTGGGGTCTTGCCACCGAAATCCCAGTACTGTATCAGCTCGGTAGGGGGGAGGTACGAGAGGGACATACCCAGCTCCCTCTAACTCTTGATAAAGTATGGACGCACGCCTTTTTAGGTGTAGCTCTATTTCTGTGAGGGGGGTGGTTCTCTCTAAGAGTTTGGCTAAGAGAAATATATTGAGTAAGTTAGGAGTGTAGGGAGGTTCATGTTTGCTAGCTTGGTCTATCAGGTAGCTTAGGGTATTATAGCGAGAGCGTTTGAAGACCTTGAATATCTCTATGCTACGAGGTGAGAGGAGAAGAATAGCCATTCCTGCAGGCAGTCCTAAGCACTTTTGGACAGAAGCAAAGACTATGTCTAAATCTTCCCATGGTAAAAGTAGCCCACCTAAGCTACTTGTGGCATCCACTGCGATGATTGCTTCTGGGAAGTAAGCTCGTAGTTGCTCTATTGCAGGTAGGGTGGCTCCTATGGAGGTTTCCACATGGACAATTCCGATGAGGTCAGCTTTGCCGTACTTAGTCTGGAGGAATCTGAGCTGGGCTTCCCATGTTTCCGTGAGACTTAACTCATAGCGATGAGAATGCGGCGTGGTGTAGGATTGGAGTGTGTGCCACCTTTCCCCGAAAGGTCCCTGAGTGATGTGAAGGGTGTTTTTGCCTGCTGTGGCATCTGCCAATATCTGCCACGTCTCCGTAGCTGAGCTGGTAAACAAGGCCAGCCATCCTGGCGGTGTCTTGAGGTACCTATATAGGGCTTCCTGGGCTTGAGCATACGTCTCCCGCCAGAAAGAGTCTCTATGATAGCGCGATAATATGCCCTTTTTCAGTGCTTCTTGTATGAGCTCAGGTACTGGCTCTGCGAGCTGAGAGGGTCCAGGCTGGAAAGAATACCGAATCATGGATACCCCTCTCAAACATACAGGAGAAACCTATCTACCTTTCCATTGAGGGGTTCTTTTTTCCATGAAGGCATGCATACCCTCTTTTTGATCTGCAGTGGCGAAAAGGAGGTAAAAGTTGCGGCGTTCAAAGTGGAGTCCTTCTTCTAAGGAAAGCTCGTAAGCTTTATTTACTGCTTGCTTAGCGAGTTGTACGGCTATGGGGGGCATAGAAGCAATTTCAGAAGCAAGACTCAACGCTTCTTCCAAATATAATTCTACGGGCACTACGCGGCTTACCAGGCCCCAGGACTCCGCTTGCTTAGCGGTGAAAAAGCGCCCTGTCAGGATGTACTCCATTGCGCGGGATTTACCTATGGCGCGAGTAAGGCGCTGTGTGCCACCTGCCCCTGGGATGACCCCTATTTTGATTTCTGGCTGACCAAATTGAGCTGTTTCACTTGCGATTATAATGTCACATAGCATAGCTAACTCACATCCTCCCCCGAGGGCATAACCGCTCACAGCCGCTATCAATGGTTTCTTGAGCCGCTTTATTTGATCCCATCGTTGGAATTGGTCCAAAAGGAGCATGTCCACAACCCCATCATTTGCCATCTCCTTAATGTCGGCCCCTGCTGCAAAGGCTCTTTCATTACCTGTGATTACAATTGCTCGTATCTCTTCCTCCTTATCTAAGGCTAAAAGAGTTTCTGTAAGTTCTGCCACTAAGGCTCGGTTGAGTGCATTCAGGCTCTCTGGACGATTAAGGCGTATTAGGGCTACTCCGGGGCGTATATTTTTTTCTACGACTAAAAGGCTCATGCCACAAAAGTAGTATTTTTAGGGTAGGGAAGGGTCTGCCCTTGATGAGGTACAGAGGGAGTGATGCCTGTATTGTTAGAGTTGCTACCTTTGGTAATGGATGGTTAGTTTGCTCAGAGGATTAGGGCTGGTAGTTCGCCATCTTTTTTCCTCTTGGAGGAGAAGGCAGGGGGGGAAACCCTTCGGCATTGTAACGGTTCCCTACCCCCATGAGCACATAGCAGTACCTGAAAATGGTCATTATCGCCTTCATGTAGAAATAGAGGATTGTATAGGCTGTGATTTGTGTGCTCGTGTATGCCCCGTCAAATGCATCACTATTCGCAAGGAAAAGTCTCCTCAGCTTTTAGGGAGGGCTTCCAATGGAGCACCTAGGCGATTTTACCTACCGCAGTTTGATATTGACCATGCTTTATGTTGTTTCTGTGGATTATGCACGATTGTGTGTCCGACAGAGTGTATTACGATGGAGCCTGTATATGCTTATGCTACTACTAATAGAGCTGACTTGGTTCTGCATTTTGGGGATGGCAGTAGGATTTCTCCTAACTCGCCAGAGTATAGTGGGGGGGCTTAGCGGAATGCTGTTGGTCCTCTTGAGCCTGGGTGTGTGGTACGGATGGAGGGGCGCGAGCTATCTATGGGCGGCTCAGTGGACGGTGTATATCACGGGAGGACTTTTTCTCTGGAGCTGGATGGCGTTAGATAGCCCTTTTCAGGCATACCCTCGCTGGGAGGTGCATAGCTTTTGGCTAGCTGCAGGCATGGCTTGCTGGTGGCTCCTAGAGATACCGCTGGATAGGCTCTTGGGTTTTTCATTTCCTCTTAGGCTACCTTCGCTTGCGGAGGTAGGTTATGTCTGGTCTCGGGACTGGGCTTTATTCTTTGCGTGGCTCTCTGTTTTCCTTGCTATACTTTGGCTAGTTATTGTGATACTATGGGAGCATCCCACCCTTCAAAAATCTCCAAAAAATGAAGCCTAAGGTGTATGTAACAAGAAAGTTCCATTTCTCTGCCTCACATAGGGTATATAATCCTATGTGGAGCGATGAAGAGAATAAAATCATATTCGGAAAATGTAGTAATCCAGGGGGGCACGGGCACAATTATGAATTGGAAGTTACTGTGGCTGGTTCTCCAGATACTCATACAGGTTATGTTATAGACATAGGTAAGCTGAAAGAAATGATAGAGAAAGAGGTAATAGAACAACTTGATCATCGGAATCTCAACACTGATGTGCCTTTTTTGCAAGGTCGGATTCCCTCTTCAGAGAACTTGATTGTAGCATTATGGGATCATATAGCTTGCCTTCTGCCTCCTGAGGTAGAGTTGGTACGCTTACGGCTATGGGAAACGCCTCGTAATTGTTTTGAGTACTATGGAGAAAAACTATAATTTGACTGGAAGCTATCTGTGTGAAGGGGAGGGATTAGTTGATTACAGCGAAGTGAACGACTCTCTTTCGCCTGTGGAAGCACAAATTGCCTATCATTTTGCCCAGATTATGGGCTTATTAGGATTGGACCTTTCTGATCCCAGTCTGCGTGATACTCCTGCGAGGGTAGCTAAGATGTACATGCGCGAGCTTTTCATCGGTTTAGACCCTATAAAAGCGCCAGTTATTCGGCTTTTTCCAAACGAGCATCACTATCACGACATGGTGGTGGAAAAGGGTATTCGCGTGCGTTCGGTTTGTGAGCATCACTTTGTGCCCATTATCGGAGTGGCTCATGTAGCTTATATCCCAGGAGAATATATTGTAGGGCTTTCCAAGCTCAACCGCGTAGTGGACTACTTTGCGCGGCGCCCTCAGGTACAAGAGAGAATGACCCAACAGATAGCAGACTTCTTACAAGATAAGCTCCAGACACCTGACGTAGCTGTAATAATAGATGCAAAGCATTACTGTATCTCTATGCGAGGCATTCAAGATGAGGCAAGTCGTACGATAACCTACGCTTTCCGAGGGGCTTTTCAGGAGAGGGCTAATCAGGAGCTTCTCATGCAGATGATAGAATCTAATGCAGTGGAGAATAATAGTTAGACTAAGCTGAATTGAGGGGGTAAGTTAGCTACCCAAAAGGCTTTGTATTTTCGCATTCCATGTCCTTCGCCCCACTGGACAGGAAATGGCAAGCCCGCTGGGAAGAGGAAAAGATATATGAGGTAAACGAGTCTTCAGAGCGTCCTAAGTATTATGTATTGGACATGTTTCCATATCCCTCTGGTGCTGGGCTGCATGTGGGGCATCCGCTTGGCTATATTGCTACAGACATCATAGCTCGTTATAAGAGACACAAAGGATACACTGTACTGCACCCTATGGGTTTTGACTCTTTTGGGCTCCCCGCTGAGCAGTATGCTCTCCGCACGGGCATTCACCCTGCGGTGACGACGGAGAGAAATATTCAGCGCTATACAGAGCAGCTTAGGCGAATAGGCTTAGGGTATCCCTGGTCTCGCGCAGTGCGTACAAGTGATCCTTCTTATTACCGTTGGACACAGTGGATATTCCTTCAGTTTTTCTCCCACTGGTATGATAGAAATCTACAAAGGGCGCGTCCCATAAAGGAGTTAGAAGAAATATTCAGCCGAGAGGGCAATCTTTCCATAGAGGCTGCTACGGACTTTACCCATACCTTTACTGCTGCTGAATGGAGTAGCTGGTCCCCTCGGAAACGCTATGAGGTACTGATGCACTATCGCCTCGCCTACACGCAAGAAGCTATGGTTAATTGGTGTCCTGCTCTCGGCACGGTACTGGCAAATGAGGAGGTAAAGGAAGGTCTGTCAGAAAGAGGGGGATACCCGGTTTATCGTGTTCCTATGCGTCAATGGTTCCTGAGAATAACTGCCTATGCGGATCGCCTTTTGGTGGGATTAGAAGAGCTGGAATGGCCTGAGTCTATAAAAGAGCAGCAGCGCAATTGGATCGGACGCTCAGAGGGAGCTTATATAGACTTTAATGCCCAAACTTTTAGGGGGGAGGTGGTAACGATCCGGGTTTTCTCCACTCGTCCGGATACTCTATGGGGCGTTACTTTCTTAGTATTGGCACCCGAACATCCATTGGTGGAACCCTTGACTTCTCCTGAAAGAAAAGAGGAAGTGAGTTCATATAGATACTCAGTGCAAAATCGTACGGAGCGTGAGCGAATTGTCAGTGGAGGTACTGTAACAGGGGTATTTTTAGGTTCCTATGCGTATCATCCTTACACGCAGGAAAGATTGCCGA
>JANXCJ010000025.1 GCA_025060275.1 Bacteroidia bacterium
AAGCGCTTTGAGCCAGTACTGCGCGCACGAGCCGCTTTCAAACGCTACTTCACCCGTAAGGATAAAAAGGGCCACCTCATAGAAACAGGCCCCTTTTACTCCATGTTCAATGTCGGCGATTATACTTTCGCTCCGTGGAAAGTAGTGTGGCAATACATATCTTCGGATTTCACTGCAGCTGTCATAGGGGAGTCAGAAGGCAGACCCATAGTGCCTAATGAGAAGGTTATGCTTATACCATGTGAGATTTTAGAAGAAGCCCACTATTTGTGTGCTATATTGAACTCATCTGTAACTCGGTTATACATTCGTGGATTTTTTATTCAAACCCAGATCGCCCCTCATGTAATCCAGAACATTAACCTTCCAAAGTTTGAGACGAAAAACCCTTTACATCTTCGGCTTTCCAACCTTTCTCAAGCGGCTCATGCTGCGGTAGCAGCGGGTAATGAAGCCTACTTACGAGAAGTAGAAGCGGAGATTGATAAGGCTGCTGCTGAGCTCTGGGACCTAACGCCGCAGGAGCTGCAGGCGGTGCAGGAAAGTCTGCGCGAGCTGGGGTAACCTATCGTACAAAAGGTTGAAGCCCTCCTTCCCGATAACGCCTATGCTCCATGAGTATTATTTCCTTTTTCTGAGCCAGCAGTTCAGCCTTAGTTTTGCCTCGCTGCCGCATTTTTAGCCTGCGGTCTATGCTTCCATAAATCAGAACACAGCGAATATTCTTATAGCAAACCCACTGCCTCACAAAGCTTCGGCATGCTTCCAGTTGTTCAGCTTTGTCTTTAAGCTCACTTTCAGTAAGCTTGCCCGCCAGTATCTCTACTGCGTACAAAACTGGGCTTCCTTCATAAACCACAAAACAATCACATACCTTGCTTTTTTCAGAGACATATTCATGCTGTCTGAAGGTTTCCCTTGCCGAGAAAAATTTCATCAAATGCTTATTTTGCACCCCATCGGTACAGTCCTCACACCCTTCACTCCCCTCTTTACAGGGAGCCAGAAACTTTTCCCATTCCCTCACAAGCTCTTAGAGCCTTCTTGCTGCTTCCTTTCCGCAAGCTCAACGTCAATCCATGTGGCAGTATCCAAAAGCTGATTCATAACTTCATCAAAGTATTCCGAAACAATACCCTCTTCTGGAGATACCTCAATCGGTTTTACTTGGATTTCCACTGAATCCTTCTGCCGTTCAAAGAGATAAACAGCCAGCTTATCTGCAGGCAAGCCCGACTTCTCCTCTAAGGTATGAAGCCTAACCTGATTACTAAGCTCAGAAAATATATAATCACTATGCGTCGTAATCAGCACCCAAGCCCCCGCTTCTACGAGCTTCACCAGAAATCGCGCCATACGCACTTGATTTTCGGGATGAAGATGGGCTTCGGGCTCTTCTATGATGAGGAGCTTGTCGGAGAGGTCATTTTTTTGAATGTAAAGATATAAAGGGGCAAGTTCGGTAACTGTAGAAGAGCTGTGCGTGATAGGCAGAGAATGGATAGCCCCCTCACTTTCATAATCAAAGAACATTCGTTTAGCTTTCGGGTGAATCCAAATAGTACCCCCCATTATCTGCTTGAGCTCTTGAAGAAGCGAGCTATTTTTCTCTTCATTCCTTGCTCGCTTAAGCTGAAAGAAAGTGCGTACAAACTCCATCACTGGCAGGGTAGGCTGCTCTCTTCCTTCTATGCGCCCTTCTAAAGCTAACAGACCCCTTATGAATAGCTCTTGCATTTGCAGAAAACTAGTCCTCGAGGCGGGAAAGTAGAATGCAGCTCTTAGGTTTGCATATTTAGAGAGGGCGTTGATTAGCTTATAGAGATTATCAAGTGTGGCCCGAGACTCTGCCGACATACGGCCTAAAGACTCTTGTAGTTGCGACATCTTTGCTAATGCCACCTGAATACCCTCAGCGTTCTTAGCTTCTACCTCTGGAGTCTCAAGCTTAATCCGCATAGTACGAATAGCAGGTGAGGAGCTACCAAAAATCCTGTACTTGATAAACTTTGAGGGTGAAAGGATAAAGTTAGCTATCCTTTGCATTTCCCTCTTGCTTAGCTCCATGTCCTCAACCAGTAGCGGAATAATGCGAAGGAAATCACGAACAATCAGCTCCCTAAAGGCGAAAACCCCATACACTACATGCGCCATATAGCTTTTATGAGTATTATTTTTGCCGACAAAGAGCGTGAAGGGTTTGAGTTCTATTTCGGCTTTTCGGATGGCGCCGAGGTTTTGGACATGGATTTTCATGACGAGAATATAAAAGTATGAATTTCATGAATGATACTACTCTCCCCTTGACAATTTATACAGAACTACTCTCGTCAGTGCCTTTCGTATATTTGGCTTCACGTGCTAAGCACATTCATCGTATTATGGATAGCATACAGCTATATTCTGTGGCGCTGGGGTAGATGGAAAGGAGCCCCTAATTCGCCTGAAATACATCAGCCCGCAAAGCTCTCTACTGCCGTACTTATACCCGTCCGAAATGAAGAAAAAACCCTTAGGAGGTGTTTAGACTCGCTCTTATCTCAAGAATATGTACCTCAGGAGATATGGATTATAGACGACCATAGTGAGGATAATACTCTGTCCGTAGCTCTTAGTTATGTAGCGGCACACCCTCAGATAAAGGTTCTTTCTTTACCCCCTGGGCATGAAGGTAAAAAAGCCGCTTTATTACATGGCATGGCCCATGTGAAAGCAGAGCTCATTATCACGACAGATGGTGACACGTACCATCCACCTGACACTATTCGTAAGCTAATTGCGCCTTTTGCGAACCCCTCTGTACAAGTTGCAGGCGGGTGGGTTAGGCTACAAACAGCTCCTACCTTCCTGAATGCTTTTCAACGAATAGAGATGGGTGGGGTACTTTTACTCACGGCAGGTAGCTGGAAAAAAGGAGAGCCACTAACTGCCAACGGGGCTCTCCTGGCATATCGGCTCGCAGCCTTCAGGGCAGTAGGAGGATGGGGAGAAGCTACTCGCCATCCCAGCGGCGATGATGATTTACTCGTCCAGCGAATCCGTAAGAGGTATGGTGCCATAGCCCTTGCTTTCACAGATGCAGTAGTAGAGACACAAGCAGCTCCTACATGGAGAGACTTGATTTATCAAAGATTGCGTTGGCTGTCTAAGAGGCACCTCTATATCTATTCATGGACTCGTGTAGGACTCGCTCTCATAGCACTAACCCAAGCCTCTTTTGTATTGAGTAGTATCTTTTATCCCTCTGTGGGCGTACCTGTATGGGGTATATTTTCTCTTATTCAAGTACTATTAGTACGCAGAGTATTTATGTTAACCTCCTCTCCACCCCCCCTTTGGTGGGAATGGATACTCGCAAGTATTGCTTATCCTGTCTATCAGATTTTTTTAGCCCTGCTAGCCTTGACTCGCCCTTCCTTCCAGTGGAAAAACCGACAGTACAGCGTATAGTGTGTCTCCCTAAAAGCCTCCAAGATTGCTTCGTATTCCCCCCGCTCTAACTTTGCTTCATGCTAACTATCTGGGTTACAGGGGGAGCAGGTTTCATCGGGAGCCATTTGGTAAGACATTTAGTACGACAGAAGCCCGATTGTCGTATTATAACCATAGACGCGCTCACCTACGCAGGGCACCTGGCCAACATAGCTGATGTGCTCCATGCTTCTAACCATGTGTTTCTAAAAACAAATATTGCAGACGCCTCAGCCTTGAGGGAGGTATGGGACAGCTATCCCCCAGATTGGATTTTTCATTTAGCAGCTGAGAGTCATGTAGACAGGAGCATCCTCTCTCCCTTAGACTTTGTATATACAAACGTAGTAGGAAGCGTAAATCTCTTAGAGATAGCACGCCAGAGATGGAAAGGCCACTCAGATGTACTTTTCTATCAGGTATCAACAGATGAAGTGTACGGTAGCCTAGGAGAAACAGGCTTTTTTACCGAATCAACTCCCTACAATCCGAGAAGCCCCTACTCCGCTTCTAAAGCAGCAGCTGATCACTTTGTGCGTGCTTACGGACATACCTACGGCATACCCTATATCATAAGCAATTGCGGAAATAATTACGGACCCTATCAATTTCCTGAGAAACTTATCCCCCTTACTATTACCCATCTCATAGAACGCAAACCCATCCCTGTATATGGCGAAGGAAAAAACGTAAGGGATTGGATTTATGTAGAAGACCACGTACGGGCAATCCTCCTATTAGCGGAACGAGGTAAAAGAGGGCATACCTACTTGATAGGAGCCCGTAATACTCGCCCAAACATAGAGGTCGTGGCCTACCTATGCGATTTATACGATGAAATAACCAATACCCAAAATTCACGCAGCCTCATCACCTACGTAAAGGACCGCCCCGGGCATGATTTTCGCTATGCCATAGAGCCTTCTTCTCATCTTTTTGCTTTGGGGTGGGCCCCGAAGGTGTCTTTTGAGGAAGGGCTCAGGGAGACCTTGCTCTGGTACCTCTCACATCCTGAATGGATTGAAGCAGTACGCTCAGAGGAATACACACAGTATTATATTCAGCAATATAAGGAACGCTTAGGATAAGATTTTTACTTTTGTGCCCAAATGCCAAAAAAGCGCATCCTATGCGTAGATGATGAAAAGGTAGTACTGAACACCCTCATGGGGCAATTATACCAAACTTTTGGCAACCGGTACCTGTATGAGTCTTTCACTAGTGCAGAAGAAGCAGAGGAATTCATAGATGAGGTATATGCAGAAGGAGAGAATGTAGACCTGATTATATGTGATTGGCTTATGCCCCGTATAAAAGGAGATGAGTTTTTAGTACGGGTTCATAAGCGCTTTCCTCAAGTATCGTTGATTATGCTTTCAGGTCATGCGAATCCAGAGGCAATAGAAAGGGCTCAGCAAGAAGCACATATTTTAGCATTCGTGTCTAAGCCCTGGGACAAAGACGAGCTTATGAATCTCATTCAGCAAGCCTTAGGAGGATGAGCCGTCCCGTTCTGCTTTTCGTAGATGATGAGAAGCTTGTTTTGGATACTTTATTGGTACAGGTTCGCTCCGTGTTAGGAGATAAATATGATTATGAGACCGCCCAAAGTGCGGAGGAAGCGTGGGAACTCATCAAGGAATACAGAGATAACCAGAGACGTATTGTCTTGCTTATAAGCGATTGGCTTATGCCCTTAGAGAAAGGGGATAGTTTCTTGATCCGAGTAGCAGAGCACTACCCAGAAATCAAACTCATTATGCTCTCCGCTTACGCAGATGAAGAGGCTATACATCGCGCACAAAAATATGCCAATCTTTTTGCCTTTCTCCGTAAGCCTTGGGAACGAGAGCATCTAATTAGCGAAATCCAAAATGCTATAAGCTCTTCCTCATGAGAAGTTTTATACATCCCCTAAGGCATAAGCCCGCCTGGAAAAAATGGATCAGAAGAGGAGGTGTAGGACTTTTCCTATTCTTTCTACTCAAGGGGCTTGCTTGGATTATAGTACCTGTCTTTACCCTTTATCTATGCAGCCGGAGCTAACGGAAGAAAAGCTCCTCATTGAACTTGCATGGCATCCAGATGACTCACTGGAAGGATGGGGCTTACGCTTTCTGCATGCCCTTCGGCAGAGGCTCCCTATCCTCTCAGCAGCCTTATATGGGCACATTCAGCAACAAACATTAGATTTTGTAGCAAGTTATGCCACAGAGGAAACTCCTTTCCGCAGGCTTGGATGGGGCGAAGGGCTAGTAGGAGAGGTAGCCCGCACGCAGCGCCCTTTTTTAGGAAAAGTATATGCAAATGCAAGGCAACGCTATGGCGTAGGAGAGATTGAGCCCGCTTTTCACTGGATATTTCCCTGGGTCTATCAAGGGGAAACGTGGGCTATTACAGAGGCTCTATTATGGCGTGAGCTCACCGAGGCAGAAAAGCAGTGGCTACAAGAAGAATCGTACCCCTTAGCTATCTTATCCAGTAGTGTATTCCAGCAGCAACGCATCCATCGGCTTCTAAAAGAGCTACAAGCGCAAAACCAACTTTTAGAGGAGAACCTTAAGAGCTTAGAAGAAGCACAAACCGCCCTTAATCTACTCAATGCCTCGTTAGAGCAGCGAGTCAAAGAGCGAACACAAGAGTTAGAGCAGGCGCTTTATCACCTTAGAACGACTCAGCAGCAGCTCATTCTATCCGAAAAAATGGCTGCTTTAGGACAGATAGTAGCAGGGGTAGCGCATGAAATCAATAGTCCTCTTGGAGCTATCAAAGGTTCTGCTGAAACTTTATTAGATGCGCTTCCCCATTTCCTTAGGTTATTCCAAACACTTACCACCCATCAGCCTCAATCCCTCGTACAAAGTATAGACTGGATACTAAACGAAGCCTGGCAAAAAGAAAGGCCGATTCTCACCTCTAAAGAGGAACGAGCGCTCCGTCGCCGCTATGCAGAACAGCTGGAAAAAGCTGGCATTGAAGAGGCAGAGACCATAGCTCGTCGTTTAGTAGAAGCTGGTATTTTTGTAGAGGACATTTCTCCTCTCACCCCCCTCATAAAAGAGGGAACAGGGACGGAGCTTCTGTATCACTTAGGACAGCTCAAGCTACAACTGGAAAACATTGTAATTGCCTCTAATAGAACGCGTAAGACTGTAATGGCTCTCAAAACCTATGCTCATAGGCAGGACCCTACACGTCCTGCTCCTACCCGCATAGAAGAAACCATAGAAACTATTCTAACTCTTTATCAGAACCAGCTCAAGCAAGGTATTACCGTACATACCGAATATGCAAAGGAGCTACCTACCTTGTACCTATTTGCAGACGAGATTGGGCAGGTATGGACAAACTTGATCCAAAATGCTATTCAAGCCATGCAAGGTAAGGGAGAGCTTTTCATCAAAGTAGAATGCTCAAATTCAGAAGTTATTGTAAGTATTACTGATACAGGGCCCGGCATACCCCCTGAGATATTGCCCAGAATTTTTGAACCCTTTTTTACTACAAAAGCTAAGGGCGAAGGTACAGGGTTGGGTCTTGACATTACTCGGCGAATCGTGGAAAAGCATAAAGGTCGCATCACTGTAGAGAGTCAGCCTGGACGCACAACTTTCTCTATCTTTCTTCCCCTACTTCTTTCTCAATCTAACTGGTACAACTATGAACCTTCTCTTGAGAGGGTTTGAAGATTTCGGGCAGTATCTTATTCTTCTGCGCCGCAGCTTCACAGGGCTGCTTCGCTTTCGCTTGTACTGGCAGCTCTGGACTTACGAGTCTATCCAGATAGGACGAGACAGTCTTCTCCTCGTAGCTATCATTTCTTTCTTTGTTGGAGCGGTTACAACTGTACAGACAGCCTATCAGATCGTCTCTCCCTTTATTCCAAAATCTACGATTGGCGCCATAGTCTCCACCTCAGCTATTTTAGAGCTTGCTCCGACCATTACCTCTCTTGTACTGGCGGGGAGGGTAGGTTCAAGTATCGCCTCACAAATCGGCTCCATGCGAGTTAGCGAACAGATAGATGCCTTAGAAGTCATGGGGATCAACTCGGCTACTTATCTCCTTCTTCCCCGTCTATTTGGCGCGGTTATCTTTTTCCCTATATTAGTCATTTATGCCTGTTTCATTGTACACTTAGGAGGGATCATAGCAGGTGCTTTTACGGGGGCTGTCAATCCCACGCAATTTGCTATAGGGGCTCGCAGCTTTTATGAGGATTTCCAGATTGTATTCATGATTATAAAAGCGGTAACCTTCGGCTTTATAATATCTACTGTATCGGCATATCAAGGCTATTATGTGAAGGGAGGAGCCTTAGAGGTTGGGAATGCGAGTACCCGAGCAGTAGTAATCAGCTGCCTCATGATTTTAGCAGCCGATTATGTATTAGCACAGCTCCTTCTTTAGTAGATCAGGTCCCTCCGGCAAAGCTTAGTCCATTACTAAATTTGAGCCACAAGTTCTAAAAAACTTCTCTATCCATGGGCCACCTCCGGATAGAAAACATCTCAAAATGGTTTGGAAAAACGCAGGTCCTCCATAATATCTCATCCAGCTTCATCCCTGGCAAGGTAAACATGATAATAGGACCAAGTGGATGCGGAAAAACAGTTCTCCTCAAGTGTATCGTAGGATTGATTCAACCTGAAGAAGGAAAGGTATATTTTGATAACTTAGATTTTTTTCGGGCTTCGCCAGAGGCCAGAAGAAATGTTCTAAGAAATTTAGGTATGCTTTTCCAGTCTTCTGCTCTCTTTGACTCTATGACAGTGGGAGAAAATGTAGCTTTTCCTCTACGAGTGTTTACAGAGCAGAGCGAGAAAGAAATACAAGACAGAGTGGCTTATTGTTTGGAACGAGTGGGGCTTGCAGGTGCCCAGAGCAAATACCCTGCAGAGCTTTCAGGTGGAATGAAGCGTCGGGTAGGCTTAGCCAGAGCTATCGCCTTAAATCCTCGCTACCTCTTCTGTGACGAGCCTAACTCTGGCTTGGATCCGCTTACAGCACGGCGCATAGACGCACTCATTCAGGAACTTACCACAGACTTCCACACTACCACTGTCGTAGTTACGCATGACCTCAAGAGTATGATAGAAATGGGGCATCAGATACTCTTCCTACATCAAGGAAAGGCAGAGTGGCAAGGAACTAAGCAGGCTCTTCTTGGCTCCTTAGAAGCCCTTCCTGCCAACCTTCAGGCTTTTATCAAGGCTGCAGGCGTCACACAAATTCACAACTGAAAAATACCTAACTTAGCCTTCCTTATGGCTTACCGTATAGAATATGATACCCTGGGAGAAGTACAGGTGCCTGCGGACAAGCTATGGGGCGCACAGACCCAACGCTCTCTGGAAAACTTCCGAATTGGCGGACACAGAATGCCCAAAGAAGTAATCTATGCCCTTGCTATCGTCAAGAAAGCAGCCGCTCTTGCAAATGCAGAATTAGGTGTATTACCCCCAGAGAAAGCACAAGCTATCGCAGAAGTGTGCGATGAGATACTCTCAGGCATGTGGGATGAGCATTTTCCTCTCGTGGTATGGCAGACCGGCTCGGGCACTCAAACTAATATGAACATAAATGAAGTTATTGCTAATCGGGCAAACCAGAAACAAGGACAACCTCTCGGCACGAAGAAGCCCATTCACCCTAATGATGATGTAAATCGCTCTCAGTCATCTAATGATGTTTTCCCCACAGCTATGCACATTGCTGCATATAAGGCAGTAGTAGAAAAGCTCCTTCCGGCACTTCACAAACTCCATCACGCTCTGGAAGAAAAAGCTCACGCCTTCCATGACATTATAAAAGTAGGGAGAACGCACCTTATGGATGCAGTGCCTATTCGGCTGGGACAGGAATTTGGAGGGTATGCCCAGCAGATTCAAGACAGCATAAAAGACATAGAGCGAACCCTGCCTCAGATCGCCGAACTGGCACTCGGTGGCACAGCAGTAGGTACGGGACTTAATGCTCCTCCCTTCTTCGCAGAGAAGGCAGCGCAAAAGATAGCTTCTCTGACGGGATATCCTTTTGTTTCAGCACCCAATAAATTTTCTGCCTTAGCCTCTCACGATGCGTTGGTGGCTTTATCGGGAGCATTGCGGCGTACAGCAGTTGCTCTAATGAAGATAGCTAACGACATTCGCTTGTTAGGCTCAGGACCCAGAGCAGGACTAGGCGAGCTAAATCTACCTGAGAACGAACCTGGGTCTTCCATCATGCCTGGTAAAGTCAATCCTACCCAGAGTGAAGCCATGACAATGGTTTGTTGTCAGGTAATCGGAAATGACGTGGCTATCACCTGCGGTGCCTTCCAAGGACACTTAGAGCTCAATGTGTTCAAGCCTCTCATCATTCATAACCTCTTAGAGTCTATCCGGCTTTTAGCAGACGCCTGTCATTCTTTCACTGAGAATTGCATAGTAGGCATAGAACCTAACCTTACCAATATCCAGCGGCACTTAGAGCGAAGCCTTATGTTAGTAACTGCTCTCAATCCTGTAATAGGATATGAAAAAGCTGCCAAGATTGCCCAAAAAGCCCACAAAGAAGATAAGACCCTGCGAGAAGCAGTCTTAGAGCTTGGATTTCTGACAGAGAAAGAATTTGATACCTACGTTCGGGCAGATAAAATGGTATAGCAATTTATGACGCAGCTCCCCCACACTTTGTGGGATACGGAGCCAATTCTGCAGTATCTCTCTGAAGTAGCAGATGAGGTTCAGCAGCCTACTTACATAGTAGGAGGATGGGTGCGGGATTGGCTCCTATCAGGACAGATTGGCAAAAGCATAGATGTGGTAACTGTAGGCAATCCCACTCATTATGCAGAAAAGCTCGCAACCCATTTAGGAACCCACATAGCCGCAGAATATCGTCGCTTTTACGTGGCTCTACTCTACTGGAAAGACTATGAGATAGAAATAGTAGCCCCTCGGAAAGAAAGCTATGTACCTCACTCACGCAACCCGGAGGTAACGCCGGCTTCCCTAGAGGAGGATTTCCTTCGGCGGGACTTCACTATAAATGCCTTGTATGTTGCGCTTCATCAGGCGCAGAAAGGAGAATTGATAGACCCCTTTGGTGGCATTCGGGACCTAGCTCAGAGGATCATCCGGACCCCTGTGGAACCAGATAAGACCTTCAGCGATGATCCTCTCCGAATGCTACGCGCTGTAAGATTTGCAGTAAGGCTGGGCTTTTCTATAGAGTCCTCCACTTATGAAGGGATTAAGGCACAAGCTCATAGACTAAATATCGTATCACCTGAAAGAATCACAGATGAATTTGATAAGATTCTACTCAGTCCAGACCCTGTTAGAGGAATTCAACTCCTCCATGAGACAGGGTTATTGCAACAGTTTCTCCCTGAGGTATCTGCTCTTGCAGGTACAGAGACTCAAAAGGGACATCAGCACAAAGACAACTTCATCCACACTTTGAAGGTATTAGGACAGCTATTAGAGCAGCGGCCCGATGCTTCTCTTTGGCTTCGTTGGGCAGCTCTCCTTCATGATATTGGCAAACCAGTTACGAGGCGTTTTGATGAAAAGCTGGGCTGGACTTTCCATTTACATGAGGAAGTGGGGGCTAAGATGGTAAAAGAGATTTTTCAGCGTCTGCGTTTGCCTTTGGATGAAAGGATGCGATATGTGCAGAAGTTGGTACGGCTCCATGGACGCCCCATAGCGCTGGCTCAAGAGGGGGTAACGGATAGTGCTATTCGGCGGCTGATTGTAGAGGCGGGAGAGGCATTGGAAGACCTCATCCTACTCTGCAGAAGCGATGTAACTACCCGAAACCCTAATCGGCGGCGCCGTTTCCTTCAAAACTTTGATCGTGTCATGCAAAGGGTGTGGGAGGTACGAGAGCGAGATAGACTTGCCCAGTTCAAGCCTCCTATTGATGGCAAGATCATCATGAAAACTTATAACCTTCCACCCAGCCCTATTGTCGGACGCATTAAGGAGGCGGTTCGCCAAGCTATCTTAGAGGGTATAATTCCTAATGATTTTGAGACGGCTTTTGCTTACATGCAGAGTATTGCCCCTTCTATCCTATCGGCTGAGCCAATTCCAAAGGAGTTTACCCAAAACGCCCAAAACGAAGAGCATGAGAGAAATAAAGTTCGTGCGACGCATGAAGAGTAAGTTAAACCGACTATGACCCTGAAGGTGGCTCACTTGCGAAGCTCTTGGATCAAAAGCACGCCAAATCCAGTGCATGTACGAATATAACAATTTAGAGGTTTACTCTCTTTTAGGTTCAGGAACTATTAGCACTCTTTCCTGAATAATGGGCTGCGAGAGAAGGGGGCGCCCTTGCTTTATTTGGAGAGGCTGCCAGAAAGGGCCTTCATCTGAGAGACCTATTAGAGAATAGCTACCAGGAGGTAGCCAAATCTCCTGATTCGGTTTGACTTCCACCCCCCCCTCTGTCCTCAGACTTACCCCGTAAAGGCGCCAACGAGAAACTCGTCCCAAGCTATCATTAGGCAGCCTTACTTGAAATTTTTGCGTAGAAATACGCACACGAATTGTGTCTCCTCTGGGAAATATAAGGGGCAGCTCTATTTCCTTTTGTATAGAAAGAGGCGCTAAGCATATCTCCTCATTCTCAAAAATAGCCTCTCCTGCATATAAACTATCACCTACTCGGCAGACCCAGAAGGAATCTCTCCTATCCCACTTTTCTGAAGTGGTGAGGTAAATGTAGGGCGTAACCAGATTAGCTTCCCCAGGCCAGAAAACCTGCGGAGAATACCGCTGCGTGTCCCTTCCTGCTAAGAGTGTATCATAGCTAGAATTACCCGCTGAATCAGCTACATGTAAGCAGCTTCCTACTCTAAGGAGAAGTGCTTTGGAGGAAAGTAGGCGCCCCTCCCCTCTTATGTGCAAGAGAGAGATGGGCTCTTTGAAGGAAGCCACCGCCCATTCACTATCCCTAAGTGCATAACGAGGGGGAGCAGGCGGAAAAGTATCCAGCTTCCACTGCCGCCAAGGGCTCGGTTTTAGCTGCGGCTCTATTTCTTGCGTGTCCTTCCTGGTGGAGTCCCGAATAGGAGCGAAAGGCTCAGGAAAGAAAGCTAACAGACTCTCAGGCAGCCATATTCTCTCTGCTTCATTCCATTTTTTATCCCCATCTTTATCCTCCCATGCCCAGGCATGATAGATACCGCGCGGGAGAAAAGTAGCTTGAATTCGTCCCTCCCATGCCATGAAAAAGTAAGAGGACGAGTCATTATAAAACTCCACCCAAACCGTAGAGCTCTTGTCAGGAGGAGGATACAAAGGGTAGAATATAGAGCTTGTATCAAGGTAACCCCTATAACAGAGAGGAGTAGGAGGAAAAGCATTCCCTACTGTGAAGTCCCTAATTCCCGGCCCTCCCCATACCACCCAGTTTCCTTCAGGTACGAGGCTGTCTACCTTTATACGTATGTACTTTCCTCTCAAAGTAGCACGAAAAGAGCAAGGGGGATTTATCCATATGCCCGTTCCATAAAGCTGAGACATAGGTGCCAAGTATTCATCCCACCTGAACTTAAGTATAGCTTTACCCCTATTGGTAAAGCGCAGCTTGACTTTTTTTAGTGAAGGGGGTTTTGTATCAGCATCGCCTCCGTCTGGGGGATGAATAGAGGCACATCCCCCCATCCAAGCGACCCAAAGTAACCACCTCGCTAGAGAAGCCTTTCGCACAGCTGACGCACCCCTTCACTCGCAGGTAAAGCTATTACCTCAATTCCATGCTGGAGGACAGGCCTGGGATCAATGAGTATTTTCCTGGCTTCGTGGGCTTCATCCAATAGCCCTGCAGCAGGATAAACTTGCAAAGAGGACCCTATCACTACGAAGATATGCGCCTTCCTTGCCCAACTCTCCGCAATAGGATAGGCAGGTACCTCCTCTCCAAACCACACTACATGGGGGCGAAGCTGAAAGCCCTTTTCACATACATCTCCTATACGAATAGGTGAGTAACCAATCTCATAGATAAGATTCTCATCTCCTGTACTCCTTGCCTTAGTAAGCTCTCCGTGGAGATGTAGAATGTATGAGGAACCCCCTCTCTCGTGGAGATCGTCTACATTCTGAGTGATGACGATGACAGTATAGCGTTTCTCTAACTCTTTGAGGAGAAGGTGAGCCAGATTAGGCTGAACCGCAGCAAGCTGAGCTCTACGAGCATTGTAAAAATCTAAAACAAGTTGAGGATTTCTCTGCCAGCCTTCTGGCGTGGCTACCTCATATATAGAGTACTTTTCCCACAACCCCCCGCTATCCCTGAAAGTAGAGAGCCCGCTTTCTGCAGATATACCTGCACCAGTTAGGACGACAAGCAGCCTGCCCGGCTGAAAAGAGGGGGGGGTTCGCAGCCACTCCGGCCATGGGGGCACGCGGCGCATACCCCCAAAGCTAACAAACTCACTCCTTCAAGAAGCGCTGCCTTTCAACTTGACCCTCTTTGCAACGAGCCTCTATGAGATAAAGCCCAGCAGGAAGGTCTCCTACATATATAGGACCCAAAACAGGAGACCATTCCCTCACTTGATGTCCTCGGATATCCCATATCGTAAAGCGAGCCTCCTTGCAAGGGAGGTAGTAGTTAAGCCACGCATTCGTGGGATTAGGCCAAATACTAAACCCCGCGTGCCTAACTTGAGCTGGCAGGGAGGTAGAAATGAAACTGGTGTCATCTTCATAAACATAGATATATCGCCGCAGTGAGGGATAGCTCGTGCCACCTAAACCCATATGCACGAATACAGTATCCAAGTGAGGTGGCGTAGGAATGTCTATAGGGTCATAGAATATAATCAGACTGGTATCGGCATAATTAGTATAGCTCATCCATATTTGATTACCGACCCACATAAGAGCATAGGGTATGAAAGGAAAGCCACTCGAGGCTATACCTCGATAAGCCCCGGGAACTAACTGTCCATTACGCAAATCAAAGGCCCTAAGCTGACCTGAACCTGCCTCCCAGAATAAAATTGTATCCCGTACTCCATTTGTGTCCGTTGTAAATCCACCATAGCTTTGCGCCCCAGCATCCCAGGTTGTGACTGCTGAAGACGAAGGAAGAACACGAGATATTCTCAAATTCCCCGAAAAATCCCCATAACAAGCTACATATAGGGAGTCCCCAACTCTTACTATCTCAGTAGGGTTAGGAGCTACGATCCAGTTGCCCTCGACTTGTCCATTTCGCAGGTTTATAGCTAACACGAGACTATCCTTATTGCTAAAATTCCCTGCTTCATAAGAAAGGGCGATATAAGCAGTATCACCCCATACCAAAATACCTTCAGGTACACTACGCAATAGAGAATGTGTAGGAGACCATAGCGAATCCAGACTGATTAGCCCTACCCCTGGAGTGTAGCTAATGCGGTAAGCTGTGAAAAAGGGAGGATTAGCGCGAGTCACTAGTAGAAGCGTTTCCCACACAGCTATCCGCCGTGCCTCTACACTATCTAGATAGATGGGAGAGGGCACCTGAGAATGCCATATATCCAGAGCATAGACAGAGCCTCGCCAAGTGAAGGGGTTTGGACTACCCCCTATCACAAATAGATGCTTTGAATTAGGATCATAAGCTAAATCACTTCCGAAGGACTCTACCCCATTGATGGGACCTAAACTCGCCATGGTTACACCATTATTTATGTCCTCCCAGCGATAGAAAATCCCACTATGGGGATAAGAAACGCCATTTCCCTCCAGAATTCCGAAGACAGCTTTGATAGGCTGAGCCAAGCTAGCTCCTACGCCTACTACTACTAAGAAAATGTATCTTAGTGTACCTAACATAGCCGCATCAAAGATAAACATATTGAATAAACAGGGTACAAAACCCACCCAATAATACCTTTTAGCTGTATGCCCACCACACTTCTATAAACCTCCTACTTTCGCTGATATGCGGCAAGAGGTATCTTACAACCGGGTAAAGATTATTGCCACCGCAGGACCTGCTTGTAAAGACCCCGAAGTCTTAAGAAGCTTGATCCTTGCAGGGGTAGATGTAATAAGGCTCAATCTTAGTCATGGCACCTGGGAGGATCATAACTACTTTATCAAAGAGGTGAGGCGTATCAACTTAGAATTGGGTACTCGCGTAGCATTATTAGCAGACCTACAGGGTCCCAAGATGCGAGTGGGACGCTTGCCTGCTCCTATTCCCATAAGGCCTGGCGACGAGGTCGTTTTTGTCGTAGAGGGTGGGGAGCCAGGTACCACGAACATTCCTGTGGAATATGAAACACTCCCTAAGGATGTTCAGCCGGGGGATATACTCCTTGTGGAAGATGGCAGAGTACGCTTAGAAGTATTAGAGACAGATCGCCGGAGCAGAGTAAGACTACGAGTCTTAGCAGGTGACCGCATCGGTAGTAGGAAAGGGATTAACCTGCCTGGTCGCCCCATTTCTCTACCTACCCTTTCTGAAAAGGATTGGGAGGACCTCCTGGAGGCCACCCGAGAAGAGATAGATTGGGTAGCTGTTTCATTTGTAAGATTTCCTAAGGACATAGCAAGTGTGAGGGAATTCCTTCGCAGAAGAGGCTCCAACATGCGGATCATGGCTAAAATAGAGCGTCCAGAAGCCCTTAACTATCTGGATGAAATAATTTCCCTGAGTGACGGCGTAATGGTAGCAAGGGGAGACTTAGGTGTAGAAATTCCTATAGAGGAGGTGCCTTTCTATCAGAAGAAGATAATAAAAAGTTGTAGTAAATTAGCTAAACCTGTGGTAGTAGCTACGCAAATGCTAGAAAGTATGATACAGAATCCTAGTCCCACTCGTGCAGAGGTAACCGATGTAGCTAATGCAGTTTTAGATGGGGCTGATGCAGTGATGTTGAGCGGCGAGACATCCGTAGGCGCATTCCCCGTGGAAGCTGTTAGACAAATGCAGCGAATTCTGAAGCAAGCAGAGCAGCAGCCACAAATATACCGCTTAGGGGGAAGCCCTGATCCTTCTTCACCCACCTACTATTCTGATGCAATTTGCTGGACCGCATGTACCTTAGCTTCTGAAGTGGGAGCAAAAGCCCTAGTAGGGCTGACATACTCTGGCTACACAGCTTTTCAACTAGCTCGCTGGCGCCCACAAACGGATATATTTATTTTTACCCCTAACCCTCGCATCCTTGGAGCGCTGAGCCTCCTATGGGGGGTAAGAGCTTATTACTACCGCCATTACGAAGGAACCTATGATACTATCAGAGATGTGCTACAAATTCTGCGAGAAATGGGGCATGTATCTTCAGGCGAAACGGTCATATTCACAGTCTCAATGCCCCTTCAGGCACGCCTCAGAACAAATACCCTTCACATTGCCCAGGTAGTGTGAAAAAAATAGGAATAATCACAGGTATTTTAGTATGGCTTACTTTTCGGCAAACTCTGCAGGGGTGGGAACCCAGATTATGGGACGGATACTCGTGGAAGCAGATAGACAGTTGCACATGGCAACTTGTTAGTCCTTTGCCTCATTATAGTGATGCTGTACTGCAGCCTGGCGACGAGCTAATTCGGATTGACTACCAAAGTATCTGCCATCTATCCCATATACCCCCAGGAACAGAAAAAGGGAGACTCTATTTATACGAAGTGCGCAGGCAGGCGCAAATCTATTTAGCCTTCATAGAAAGTAGTACTCCTTTTCCCCTAGGATGGCCTCATTCGGAGAGAACCTATCTATTTCATCGCCTCTTCAATCTTAGTGTTCTCCTGCTTTATTTTATTACGCTTCTCTTTACCCTGGAAGAATGGCGGTGGACATGGCAAAATTATCAGAGAGAGGGGGGAACCTTAATTTTTATGCTCTTTCTACTTATTGTCTGGTGGCATTTTTGGGAGGAGCCGTGGGCTACATGGCGCTCCTTCCTTTCTCCTGGACTGCTGAGCGGCTGGCTTCTATGGACTCTCCTTTGGGAACAGGAAAAGTATCGCTGGATCGTAGCACCATTAGCGATAGCACCTTTCCTCCTTCGGGAAATACCTGTATGGGAAGGCCTCTTAGCAGGGGCTATCTTAGGCATGCCCCTAATCATTATGGATATAAAAGCGAAGCGAAGTTGGCTCTATGCAATAATCTGGATGGTATGGAGCATCCTCCTCCACCCTATTCTAATCACTGGAATGGCACTTCTTCTTCTCTGGAATTACAAACAGAAATTTCTTAGGAGTATCAGACTTTTACCGAGAGAAGCAGTGGTTGGCCGGCTGCTATCAATAGGAGTAGGTGTTCTAATAGGCGCTCTCATCAGAGACGAAGGCCCCTCCAAAGCTTTTCTATCGGGCATTCTCAGCACATTAGGTATTTTAGGAGTTTCAGAAGTTTTATGGCGAGCTATCCAAGCGCGTCAGCGTCGCGTGCGGCTTCTTCAAGAGAGGCTACCCAAGCTATGGGAAATAGTAGATAGACAAAGGCTTTATGAATTTATCAGGGAAACGCTACAAGACTATGGAGGTATAAAGCGTGTAGAAATATATGAAAAAGCACGCCCAGAAGAAGGGGCTCGTCCTTGGATGAGACGCAGTGGTGAGCCTTTTCCTCTCACTGAAAGTCCCCTAAATTTCATACCTGATGTGCTTCTACCCCTACCTGCCTACGGATGGCTTTTCCTACAAGAAGGAGAAAGACGCATGAGTGCTGAGGATATTCGCCGGCTCTTTCCTTTTGCAGCTGGGATCAGCATTGCGCTTCGTCACATGTCTCTCTTTGAAGCTGCGCATGAAGCCCGCCTCGCTGCCCTAAGGGGACAGCTCAGCCCACATTTCTTATTCAATGCTTTGAACACACTCCAGGCTCTCATCCCTGAAAATCCTGCTCTCGCAGAGGAGCTTATGACGCACCTCGCAATGCTTCTTAGACGCACCCTTGCCCATGCGCGACATGTTACTGTCTCGCTTGAAGAAGAGTTAGCCTTAGTCCGAGATTATCTAAGCATAGAAAAGCAAAGGTTCGGACAGCGCCTCCAAATTGAATGGAATGTACCTGAACCCGTACCATGCTTAGATATACCTCCTTTTGCTATCCAGATTTTAGTAGAAAATGTAATCAAGCATGCTGTAAGTCAAGTAAGAGGACCCGTAACCCTCACACTTTATGTAAAAGAAACCCTTGACAAGATTCAAATAGAAGTAATAGATAATGGACCTGGAATAGATATCAGTCGGATTC
>JANXCJ010000026.1 GCA_025060275.1 Bacteroidia bacterium
AAGCCGCCAAGCTAAGCATTTTGACCCTTGTACTTTTACTTTTTTTGATGCAGTGTAAAAAGGATAAACCTCCTTCCCCGTCAGCTGCCTGTCCAGGCGTAGATACCTCCACTATAACTTATAGAGGTTATGTTTCAGGTATTATGCAGCGCTACTGCATGCAGTGTCATGCGGGAAGTAGTCCTTCCGCAGGCATTGCCCTAGAAACCTATGAACAAGTCAAACAGTCTGCCCAGAGCGGCATATGGTATCAAGTCATGGCAGAAGGCAGAATGCCTCCCGGACAAAAACTAGACGAGTGCACCCTCGCTAAGCTCAGAAGATGGATAGAGACCGGCTTCCCGCAATGAGTAAGCTTCTCTGGATCGCACTTGTAGGGCTTAGCTGGGCACAAGAGGAAAAACCAGAACCGGTCATAGGTACCTTCAAAGGCACTAGGCTCTACAACTTGCATACTACGGAATTACCCGCCGCCAAACACTTAGAGTTCAGAGTAGCTCATCGTTTTGGAGACCTTCGGCAAGGCTATGCCAACTTCTTTGGCATAGATGCAGGAGCTAATGTGCGCCTCAGCCTTGGATATGGCATATTACCCAATCTGGAAATAGGCATGGAACGCACAGGCACAGGCAAATGGTGGGATGCCTACTTCAAGTTTCGCCCTTTGCGCCAAAAATCTCCTAAGGGCACACCCATTTCCCTCACTTGGATAAGCTGGATTTTCTTAACAGAACAGAAGGATGAGGTACGATATCCTAAGTGGGTATATCGTCTGGAATACTTGCATCAGCTTCTGATTGCCAGAAAGCTCAACCGTTGGTTCTCTGCTATGATAGGAGGGGCCCTCCTTCATCAAAATATGGCACTTACACATAAAGCTCTAAACACATGGTATTGGGGCTTAGGCGGCATGCGCATCAAGATAGGCGCTCATTACACCCTTATAGCAGAAGGAGCTTATCCACTGTGGGGGAATGCCTTTCACGAAGGTGAGAAATCTCCTTTGCCAGGTTATCGCTTGCCTTGGAGCTTAGGTGGTGAGATAGAAACAGCAGGGCATGTCTTCCAAATAGGTATCGCTTCAGCCGCAGGACTGAGCGAAAACCAACTCCTTCTCACGCAAATCCCTATTTTGACGTTCGGTTTCAATATTTCTCGCATGTTTTCATTTTTCAATATCTCAAGCAATGCTTGGACGCGTTAGTCCGTATTGCATTTTATACCTTATAAAATTATCGGCACAATCCTATCATACAGATTCACTTACTATATCTTTTTATTCGGATGCTCCCCTAGAAAAAATCTCAGCAGAAAACCGAACTGGCTGTTATAGCTGGATTGACTTCCAGACAGACTCAGTATTTGTAAAAGTCAAAATACGTGGTTTCTCCTTCCCCAATAAACTGATGGAGGAACACTTCAACGAAGACTACTTAGAGAGCGAAAAATACCCTTATGCCTACTTCCAGGGTAAGTTAGTCTCGTCCTTTCCTTTCCAGCAGGTAGGTACATACGCGGTGAGTGCAGAAGGCACGATGGAAATCCATGGGGTCAAAAAGAGGCAGGTGCTAGCCGGTATTTTTGAAGTACTCCCTACCGGTAAGCTACTTTTACAGGGTAAATTTATAGTTCGTCTGGAAGATTACAAGATTCGTATACCCCGTCTCCTGTGGAATAAAATAGCAGAGGAGGTAGAGGTAAGCTTTAGGGGTATTTATCGGCCAGAGCGTAGCGGAAAAAAATAAAGCTTCATTAATTTTGACAAAAATTTCTTTATGTCCTCATACTTAGAACAAGCAAAAGCTATATTAGAAGCATACCTTACCCAGAAAGGGCTGCGCCGTACTGAGGAGCGATATAAGATTCTGAAAGCTATTTATGAAGACCTTACACACTTTGACGCGGATAGTTTATACCACCACCTCCTAAAAGGGGGCTACCGACTCAGTCGGGCCACAGTGTACAACACTTTAGAATTGCTCTTAGCATGCGGCTTGATTAAGCGATATACCTTTGGAGAAGGTAGCACAGTATACGAAAGAAGCTTAGGGAGACGACAGCACGATCACCTAATCTGCTTAGATTGTGGCTTTATTCAGGAATTCTGCGACCCCCAAATGGCGTATGTAGTAGAGGGCGTAGGACGACTCTTCCAAATGAAACCTGTTCAACATGAGCTAATAGTCTATGCCCACTGCCTCGCAGACTCCTGCCCTAATCGGCGAGAAACATATACTTTTGTTCAAGAATGAACTTCAATCCAGATATCAATATGACATACACGCAGGAAAATCATGGAGACGTGATTTTATTTCGTTTAGAGGGCAGCCTAATGGGGGATAGCACACAAAATCAATTCAAGGAAACCGTTCTAAAGCTATTGGATAGTGGTCAGAAAAAGTTTATACTGGACTTGAGCGCGGTGAGAAATGTAAATAGTTCAGGCTTAGGTTCTTTAATAACCCTATTTTCTCGTACTCGTTCTGTGGGCGGGGAATTCATTTTAGCAGCAGTACCAGTGAATGTGCGAAACTTGCTTCATATCACTCGACTGGATACAGTTTTCTCTGTCAAGGAGACAGTAGGGGAAGCGTTAGACATCCTTAAGGCCTAGTGAAGAACGAGGGGTGCTTCGGGTAGATGTAGTATTAGGACTTCAGTGGGGAGACGAGGGTAAGGGCAAAGTAGTGGATGCAATAGCAGACCGGTATGCTGTGGTGGCCCGTTTTCAAGGAGGGCCTAATGCGGGGCATACCCTCTATCATAAGGGTCAGAAAGTAGTACTACATCAGGTTCCTTCGGGCATTTTTCATCCAGAAGTGCTCTGTCTTATTGGAGATGGGGTGGTACTTGATCCCGAAGTACTGCTGGAAGAAATAGAAGGATTGCGGCGATTAGGCCTCTCTCCTGAAGCAAGGATATTCATTGGAGAGAGAGCCCATCTTATCCTTCCTGTCCATCGCTGGTTGGAGAATGTCTCACCAGAAGGTGAAAAGATTGGAACAACTAAGAGAGGGATCGGCCCTGCCTATGCAGACCGATACGCTCGACGAGGCTTATGTGTGAAAGCTATAGAAGAAGCAGATTTTGAGCGCCAGGTAAAAGCCCTTACAGCTTATCACGAGGCACGCTTTCCTAAGCATTCTCCTGTGAAGTACTCAGATACTTTCTGGGAAGGCATAGCTCTCTTGCGTAATCTCAAAAGGGTGGCTACCCATGAGTGGCTTTCAAACTTCTCTGAGGTATTAGCCGAAGGTTCACAGGGTACAATGCTGGACATTTTTGCAGGGACATATCCATACGTAACTTCTTCTCATACTACTATAGCTGGAGTGCTTTCAGGGCTGAGTGTTCCGCCCCAAGCCATTAGAGAGATATACGGGGTAACTAAGGCTTATACTACGCGTGTGGGGGAGGGTCCCTTTCCTACAGAGATTGAGGGGGAAGTAGCAGAGTGGCTTCAATCACGAGGACAGGAGAGAGGCTCTACCACAGGACGCTTGCGCCGCTGTGGATGGTTAGACTTAGTAGCGCTACGCTACGCTGTAAAGATCAACGGGGTTACCTGCTTAGCTCTCACAAAAGCCGATGTTCTCTGTGGGCTGCCCGAAGTAAAAGTGCGTATAGATGGTCCTGATACAGCTCCTGTCTATTCCACTTTACCGGGATGGCATTCCCTTACGGACCCGTCATTTAACCATTTTCTCCAGTTTATAGAGCAAGAGTTAGGTGTGCCTGTATGGGGCATTTCCACAGGCCCTGAAAGGAGGGATTGGATAGAGCGCTCCATTCCTGCTCATAAAACCTCCTAAACCAGCGTATCGCCCAAAGGACGGCTGCTTTTATAGGGATAGTCCAAATTATAGTGTAAACCCCGACTTTCTTTTCGTATAGAAGCACACTTCACGATGAGATAAGCTACTGCTATCAAATTTCTCAATTCAAAGAGCTCCCGAGAGGGGTAAGTATGAGCATAGAAAGCTTCTGTTTCCTCGTAAAGAAGCGCTATACGGCGCCGCGCCCTTTCTAATCGGAAGTTGGAACGCACGATACCCACATAGTTCCCCATGAGATTGCGAAGCTCTTGAAGATTGTGGCTGATCAGTACCATTTCTTCTGGATGCCGTGAGCCGCGTGGGTCCCAGTCAGGGACTTCTTCCTCCCAATTCCATTCAGAGAGGTGCTCTCGCGTATCCTTCGCTGCCCGACGAGCAAATACCAACGCTTCCAGCAGAGAGTTAGAAGCCAATCTATTTGCTCCATGCATGCCCGTATAACTAACCTCCCCGATCGCATAAAGACGCTGGATAGAGGTTTTTCCTACTTCATCCGTGTCTATACCTCCTACCATATAGTGGGCAGCCGGCGCCACAGGTAATAAATCTTGAGAGGGGTCTAATCCCTTCTTACGACAATATTCATAAATAGTAGGGAATCTTGTGGGAAACTCAGAAATGCGCCTTCCATCTAAGAATACGTAAGGGACTCCCGCGATTTTAGCTTCTATATCAATTGCGCGAGCTACGATATCCCGAGGCGCTAAATCCCCTCGGGCATCGTACTTTTCCATGAATGGCTTATGATGTATAGGGTCTATTAGCTTAGCGCCTGCACCCCGCAAGGCTTCCGTAAGAAGAAAAGCAGGACGCTTCTCTGGCTCATAGAGAGCTGTAGGATGAAATTGATAAAACTCCATATTTGCGATTCGGGCTTTTGCTCTCAGTGCCATTGCGACCCCATCTCCTGTCGCAATAGAGGGATTAGTAGTTACAGGATAAACCTGCCCAGCCCCTCCTGAAGCAAGTATAGTAGCCCGCGCTAATAGGGTCCAGACCTGACCTGTCTTCTCCTCTAATGCATAAACTCCATAACAGGTAATTCCCGGGTAACCCCGATTTACATATATGCCTTTATGATGCTGGGTAATAAGGTCCAAGGCAAAGAAGCGTTCCCAAATCTGGATGCGAGGGTGTGCCTTTGCTGCCTCAAGGAGTGCGCGACTTATAGCTAATCCTGTGGCATCCCGACTATGAAGAATGCGGGGATGAGAATGCCCGCCCTCTCTCGCCAATAAAAGCTGACCAGCTTCATCTTTATCAAATTCTACTCCATAGGTAATCAACTCCTGAATAGCTACTGGGGCTTCCTCAATCACTCCCCTTACAATCGCTTCCCGACATAAGCCATCTCCTGCTATTAGGGTATCCTGAATATGAGCTTCAAAGCTATCTTCAGAAGAAAATACTCCAGCTATACCGCCTTGCGCATAGGTAGTATTACTCTCTTCAGCTTTATCTTTTGTGAGGATTAAGACTTCACCCCACTCAGCAGCCTTGAGAGCAAAAAAAAGACCTGCCACCCCCGAACCTATCACAAGATAATCAGTTTGAAAGCGCATCACGCAAAAATAAACCGCTACTTTTGTGTCATGTGGGTAATGAAGGTGGGAGGTGGTTGCCTACGCGAGGCTGAAGGAATTCGTCAGCTCCAGGTAGTGCTAAATGAAGCTTACCCTGATGCAAATCGGCTGCTGGTAGTGTCCGCGTTAGGTAAGACCACCAATAATCTTCTTAGCATGGCCGAAGCTGCTGGACATGGAGACCTTCAAAGGGCGAGGGAATATTACAATAGGCTCAAGCACTTTCATGAGGAAATAATCAGGGCACTCTTTCCGACTCCTTCCGTACAAGCCCTAAGTAAGGATTTAGAGGAAAAATACTGGATACCCCTATGGCAGAAGGTTCAAGCTTTGACCCACCTCCCAGAAGAGGACGGACCCGCCACCGACGCCGTGCTTGTATATGGAGAACTTATAAGTAGCCAAATCGTATGGAACTACCTAAAGCAGCAGGGCTACGCCATAGAATGGATAGATGCACGACGACTCATCGTTACAGATGGCAGTTATCCAGAGCCAAATGTCCTCATGGGACCAAGCCAGGCGAATATAGATGCTCAACTTATCCCTCTTTTTCGCTCCTATCCTCTGGTCATTACCCAAGGTTACATAGCTTCTGACCTGAGGCGCCGAAGCGTAACCTTAGGACGGGAAGGCTCGGACTATTCAGCGGCTATCTTTGCGCAGATGCTGCGCGCAAAAGGAATGATAGCATGGAAAGATGTAGAAGGGATATATTCTGCGGACCCTCGCCTGTCACCTGAGGCTCAACCGCTATCTCAACTTAGCTATGAACAAGCTGCAGAAATAACTCATTATGGTGCTCAAATTCTTCACCCCCGCACACTCAGGCCTCTTCAAGAAGCTCAAATACCCCTTTATATCCGCCCCTACTTCAACCCTACTGCTGAGGGCTCTCAAATTACCCAGAAGCCGAATGAGACCCCGCCTCCTATTTATGCTTTCAGAAAAGGCTTGACCCTAATAGAAGTGCAAACTACCGACCTTACCCCTATTTCCATCAATACCCTCTTTCAAAGCATAGAGGGGAAAGGCATAGAAGTATTCTTTATCCAAGCGGGCATGCGTACCACAGCCTTAGCTGTCCGAGGCACACAAGAAACTATTGAGCGATGGAAGATTTCCATACCCTCTAAATGGCAAGCTCAAATTTATCACCCTGTAACTTTACATACCATACTTTATCCCAGTGCAGAAGTAAAAATACCGAATGGAGAAGCTGCCTACTTCCAAAAGCTTCCTAACCGCTTGCACTGGCTTGCCTACGGCGAATGAAATCAAGAGATACTTTAGTTTCCCTTTGATAGGGGGGCTACGGCTGTATCTTCTCTTTATTTATAGCCTAAGCTATGGGCAGTCCTTCTCTCTACCTTCCTTTCCCCCACCAAATATTCGCTGGATATCTCTCTCTGAATTTCTTCAAAATGTGTATAAAAATGCCCTTACAACTCGTCAAGCTGCTCTAAGCTTATATCCTACTCGCTGGGAGGTCTATCAAGCACATGCAAATTTCCTCCCTAATATCAGTGCAAACGCTAGTCTTACCCAAAACTACGGCACTACTTTTGACCCGTTCGCTTTTAGCAGGGTACAGCAAACAACTACCTTCAGCTCTGGCTCAATAGGGGCGAATTTAGTCTTATTTGGTGGCTTTGCTAATCATTATCTCCTTCGGCAGGCTCGAGCGAATGCCGCCCTTATGCAAGCCTCTTACCGTCGCACACAAGCTGAGGTACTTGCACAGGCTTTACTTCAGCTCAGCCAGACACTTGCTGACTCAGTAGCGATAGTACTCTCTCAACAGCGCATACAAAGACTACAAGACCAACTCCAACGCATCTCTATTCAAATTCGTGCAGGTCAATCTTTATCCATAGATAGCCTTTCTATCGCCGCTCAAATAGCTCGGGAAGAAGCCCAATACCTAACCCTCTATAATCGGCATAGAGAAAACAAGCTTACCCTTTTACAACTCATGGGATGGGAGGACATTTCCCCAGACTCCGTGGAATTTAGATTAGGCATAGAAGTACCAGAGTTAGGCCCCCTCTCAGATAAAGAGGCTATACAGCAAGCTCTTGCTAATGCCCCAGAATTAGAAGAGTCACGATGGAGAGAAATTATTCAAAAGTATAGTCTGAAACTCAGCCGCGCAGCATACTGGCCCACTATTTCTCTCAGTGCCTCTATTCAAACAAACTACTCATCTAATGCGGGCAACATCCGATTTGACCCCACAAGAGGTATAATCACAGAACCACTACCTTTTGAGCAGCAGGTAAGGGAGAACATAAACCAGTCTATTTTCATTTCTTTCTCATTTCCGATATTTCAGCAGCTTCGGAGACGCCTGCAAGTAGCACGAGCTGAAACTAATCTAAGTGTGTCCCAGCTCCAAGCCCTTCAACAAAGACAGCAAGTTATTCGCCGCACCCAACAGGCTTATTTAGCTTGGCAGAATGCCCTTGCCCAAGAAAAGGCTCTGCAAAGAAGTGCTGAAGCAGCAGAAAGAGCCTTCCGCCAAATGCAAGCTCAGTATGAAGTAGGAAGGATTACTTACTGGAGCTTTAGGGATGCGCTGCAAACCTATACCCAAGCAGAAGCAGAACTTGCACAAGCTCGCCTTGAGCGTGCTATGCGCACCATCCTCCTAAGCGCTTACTTAGGCAAATATTCAAATCTATGAAGCGGTTGCGTTGGTGGATCATAGGAATAGGAGGGGTAATCCTGGTATGGTTAGGGGGCAGGATAGCCTGCTCCAGGGATCAAGCTATTCTTGTAGAAGTAGATACGGTGCGTCGCCGCACTCTCTTACCCTTTATTACTGAGACGGCTATAATCCGTCCAGCTAATGAAGTGGCTATCAGCCCCGATGTTTCTGGCGAGGTCATAGCAATCTATGTGAAGGAGGGAGACACTGTGCAAGTAGGGCAGTTACTTTTTACTATTCGCCCAGACAACTACCGAACAGCTCTTATCCAAATGCAGGCTGCCTTAGAAGAAGCACGAGCTCAGTACGCTGCAGCTCAGGCTACCTTAGCGCAACAGCGAATAGCTTTCCTGCAAGACTCTATCGCTTACGAAAGAGCACGCAAGCTTTATGAGGGCAAAGCCTTATCAGAAGCAGATTGGGATGCAGCTCGTTTGCGCTACCAAATCGCCCAAGCCCAACTCAAAAGTTCTGAGAGTAACCTACTGGCAGCTTTCCACCGTATACGCAGCGTGGAGGCAAACCTCAATAGGGCTCAAATAGACTATCAACGCACCTCTGTCTATGCCTCCATGAGCGGAGTCATAACCCGCTTATTCGTACGAGTGGGGCAGCGTGTAGTAGGAGTAGGGCAAATGGCTGGAACAGAGAGTGTGAGAATCGCTGATCTCAGTCGCTTTCTCATAGAAGTTCAGGTATCTGAAAGTGATGTTGTCCGCCTTCACAAGGGCGACTCTGTCTCTATTGAAGTGCAAGCTTATCCAGACCTTAAGCTAAGCGGTCGTATTCAGGAAATAGGATACAGCTCTGGAAAGCCTCCTTCCGCCGAGGCTAACTCTGCTTTAGGGGGTGAGCAGGTAAGCACTTATCTTGTAAAAATTGCCATAGATACAGCAGGTTACGATGCGCGCAAATTTCCGCTTCGCCCAGAAATGAGCGCTGTAGTCCGAATCGTGTATGCAAAAAGAGAAAATGTTCTAACGCTGCCCCTTCAATCTGTCGTAGCGCGAGAAGGTAAAGAAGTAATATACGAAGTTCAAAATAACCTCGTACGAGAAAAAGTCATAAAAAGTGGTGTCGTAGATGATAAACATATAGAGATCATAGAGGGAGTCTCTGAGGGAGCCGTGGTAGTAGTGGGCCCTTATGAAGCTTTACAAGAGAAGCTCAGAGATAGCATCTTAGTTAAGCCCACGCCAGCAGTCTCCTCTCTGAGTTTATGAAAGTAGCCCTCATCGGTGCGGGAAGCTGGGGGTGTGCCCTAGCAAGCCTTCTATTAGCAAATAAACATGTCTTACACTGGTGGGTTCATAGAGAAGATATTGCGGAAAGTCTTCAGACACTGGGAATTCATCCCTCTATTTTCCCAGAATATACCTTTGAAGTAAGTCAAATAGAGTGGGCAGGCACCAAACTCTCCGAAGCACTAACGGGAGTAGAAGCCGTAGTTCTTGCCCTCCCCTCCCGCTACGTGGAAGAGGTTCTATCCATGGAAGAGGCTCTTCCACGAATCCTGTGGATTTCATGCACCAAAGGCCTTCTCCCCAACAAACTCCAAACCTCAAGCGAATATCTGAAGCAGAGAGGGATAGAAAGCATAGCTGTCTTAAGTGGTCCCAGTCATGCAGAAGAAGTCATCTCACGATTACACACTTGGGTAGTAGTCGGGGCCCCCTCAACAGCTTACTACGCCACCGCAGAGAAACTTTTCAGTCAGCCCTATTTTCACCTTCTTTATTCCCCCTACAGAGCCTCATTAGAATGGGTAGGTGTTCTCAAGAATATTTACGCTATTGGAATGGGTGTAGTAGCTTCCTGGGGAGATAACGCAAGGGCTGCTCTGGCTACAGTTGCACTCCAAGAACTAGAAGCTGTTCTCAAAGCACTTGTACCCAAGGAAAAGCCTACTTTTCTATCGCCAGGATGGGCAGGAGACTTCTTAGTTACGGCATTTAGCAATCACAGCCGCAATCAACGCTTCGGACGCCTTCTCGCACAAGGATATACAGCCAAGGCTGCCCTTCAACATCTGGGCATGGTTGCAGAAGGCTACTATGCAGCTCAGACCCTCCGCTTGTGGAAAAGGTATGAAGAATTTCCTCTCTTAGCTGCTGTCATTCAGGCAGTACGAGAAGAAGCAAATCCAACCTTCTTCCAGAAAGCTGTGCTGAGAATCCTCTCCGACCTATCCGAAGGATGATTTATGAATGCTATTTCATGCTACTCTAATTTCTCGTACTAACTTTACTTTTGAAAGGTGGCTTACTGGCTAGTCAAGTCAGAACCTGAGGAATACAACTTTACAGATTTAGAAAGAGACAAGAGAGTAGTATGGGACGGGGTGCGCAACCCTCAGGCTCAAAAATACCTGAAAGCTATGGTTATAGGCGATAAGGTCTTATACTATCACACAGGTAAGGAAAAAGCTATCGTAGGCGTAGCCCGCGTAATTCAATCAGCCTACCCTGATCCTACTGATCCGAAATACGTCGTAATAGATTTAGAGCCCGATTATCGCCTTTCCCACCCCATTTATTTGCAAGAAATTAAGGTGGCCTTCCCTCCCGAGAGCTTTGCCCTTCTTAGACAGCCTCGCCTCTCCGTAATGCCAGTACCCCCAGAAGTATGGGCTTGGGTACTCGCTAAACAAGCTAAACCCTGACGAGTAAAAAGAGGGAAGCGCCCCTAATCTTTAGGTTCCTCTACTCTAATACCACTAATTTACGAGTCATGCGACCTTGAGGAGTCTCTAAAAAGACCGTATATATTCCACCACCTAATCGGAACCTCAGAGTGTGCTCCCCAACTCCATACTGAGAGGAGTGAACGTAAATTTCCCTACCCTCTGTGGATACTACCCTTATGCTTAGAGGAGTCGGCGTAAGAACCTCAAATGTTATTTGAGCTTCCTGAAATGCAGGATTGGGGGAAATATTGAGGCTGGTAAGAGCTGGAGAAAGCTCCAGCGCAGCAGGCGCACACTGTGCTCGAGGTGTTGTCAAGCGAGGGAAGTCTGCTGCGGTGCAGGTCGCGCCTCCTATGCGGATAGGATAGCGAAAGACCGTATCTAACCAGGCAGGATTCCCCAAGAGAGCAGGAGCAAGGTTAGTAGTATCCTTATTAGGAGGATCACCAAGGGCAGGGACAAAGACTCTTACGCGGATGAGAAGCATTTCGCAGCCGGGCGTAGGACCCGTGCGTACGCATACATAAGCGCATCCTTCTGGTGGGGTATTACCAGCCTGGGTTCCTCCAGGATTTTGGTAGATGGAGAAGTTAGTGGTACAATTTGTACCTGCATCTGTCTTATAGCGGTGAGGCTGATCCAGTACTATGCCACCCGCACTGGGATTTGAGGAATTATAGCTAAAGAGCATATTGGTACCCGCATTATATATGAGCCCCTTATAAGGTCTAATACTATCTACCCATACGGCATAATTAGGGCATAGAGTAAAACCCCGTGTAGTAATAGTATCTGGAAAAGTAAACTGAATGGTGAAACTAGTGTCCTTATTTAAAGGGAGATTTAATGTATCTGGGGAAAACCCATAGGGACGTGGATTATTAGCAGGCGTACAGTTGCCACACTGCTGTGCATATACCCAGCAAGAGAGAATTGTAGCAGAAATTAAGTGACGCATACCGGCACAAACATACAAAAAATTCCTATTCTACCTTTGTTCTATGCCTTATTATAGACGACCCCTTCTCGAGCTCAAAGAACTCCTTCAGGCACCCTGGCAGAGAGTGATCTACAAGCTGATTGGACCTTGGGTAGAAAAGGCTTTGGGCATTGAAAAGTTAAATCACTTCTATGAACTATGCGAGGAGAATATCCGCACACCAGGAGAATTTGCTCAGCGGGTGTTAGAGCTCATCGGCGTGCAATATCCACCCCTCTCTTCAACCTCAATAGAGGAACTACGAGCTCACAGGGGGCCCCTGGTAGTAGTATGCAATCACCCATTTGGCGGGATAGAGGCTATCTTTTTGGTACGCTTTCTAAGTGCTATACGAGATGATTTCCGAATCATCGCTAACTTCTTCTTAGATAGGGTAGAAGAGGTCCGAGAAACTCTCTTGCTTGTCAATCCTTTTGGAGGTAATGAAGCCAAACAGTTCAATCTACAACCCATCAAACAAGCCATTCATTACTTAAAAGAAGGGGGATTACTGGGCATTTTTCCTGCTGGAGAGGTAGCAAGCCTCAGCCTACGCACTGGAAAAATCCGAGAGCCTGAATGGAACCCCTTAGTGGGCAAACTTATCCAGCAAAGCAAAGCTTATGCCCTTCCTCTTTACTTTCATGGCACAAATAGCTTTTTATTTCACTTAGCCGGTCTTATAAACCCTCGTTTCCGTACAGGACTCCTCATCAGAGAGTTTGTTAACCCTACAGCAAGGAAAATACATTACCGAGTAGGTCGCCTCATCCCTCCTCAAAAACTCTTAGCCTTAGGCAGTGCCGAACGCATAACAGCCTATCTGCGAACAAGGACTTACCTCTTAGGAGAAAGTGTAGAGAGCCGCAGACGCCGTCTTCGCCTCCAGCGCCACAGAAGCCTAAGGGGAGTATCTTCTAAAACTCCTACCCCTGTAGCTACTCCACTTCCTCCAGAAGCAGTAAAAGACCTCCTTCAGAGCCTCCCCCTTTCTCAGCACCTCTTAAAACAGGGAGAATGGGAGGTATACGTATTTCGAGGCAGTCAGCAACCCTTTCTTCTCCAAGAGATAGGCAGACTAAGGGAAACTATATTCAGGACAGTCGGCGAGGGCACCGGAAAGGCCCAAGATATTGATATTTATGACCAGTGGTATGACCACTTAGTACTTTACAACACCGCAGATCAATCAATTGGAGGCGCCTATCGGATTGGGCGCTGTGACGAAATAATCAACACACGCGGACTAAGAGGTCTCTATACCTACTCCCTCTTCCACATGAAGCGCAGCTTATTCAGAGAACTTCATCCAGCCTTAGAGCTAGGGCGAGCCTTCATAGTAGAAAAATATCAGCGGTCTTACGCTCCCCTCTATCTTTTATGGAGAGGAATAGGAAAGTATATTCTAAGTTATCCTCATTACCGCTATCTAATAGGACCCGTCAGCCTAAGTGCAAACTTTCCAGACCTCTCCAAAGCCTTACTTATCGCTTTTCTCACAGACAAGTATAAAGCTGAAGAACTTTCAGAAGACATTCGGGGGCGAACACCTTATGTGCTCCCCCCTCGTTACCGCCAGTACTATTACACAATCTCTGTCAATAGCCTCCAAGATGTTCAAGAGCTAATAGAGGAGGTAGAAGGAATTCATATCAAAATCCCCATACTAATCAAGCACTACTTACGCATGGGAGCAAGAATCTTGGCGCTAAACATAGACAAATCTTTTAGCAATGCTCTGGATATATTAATGGTTACTGACCTCCTCAAGGCAGAGCCCGAGCAGATGCGCAAGTATATGGACGAAGATGGATACGCACGATATCTCAGCTATCATGCAGAAGCCCAGAGCAACCAGAGATAGGGTGATAAATTCCTAAATTGATCGTCATGCGGTGGTTATGCTACTGGTTCTTATTTACATTAGGGAGCGCACAAAATAAACTCCAATTCTACACAAGTAGTGAGTTTATTCTTATGCGATTTCATAAGTCTTATTTACCTCCTCTTTTTTCGGCAGGGGCTATGGGTGGCTCTACGTTTCAGCTAATCCATTCAGGCATTTCTCACCGAGGGTATATATGGGGAGAATTGCGGCTGATGTATCTTCTCAGTGGAGGTATGCCTCCTATTTTTCCAGGAGCCACGGGAGGCTTCAGCTGGCGGGTAGGTCTCCCAGAGCCTGATCGGTACTACATACAAGTAGGGATAGGCCTGGACTTTTATAGCATACGAAAGAGAGACGCTGGAGTATCTATCCACGACACACAGCTACGCCCGATTATTTATACAGAGGTGGGGAGCTTCACCCTGTTAGAACCTCTTTTTCTCCGCTACGGCTTCTATCCTACCCCTGGCAGCACGAGTAAATTTGTCTTTAGCATCGGGACCTACCTGCTTTACTGATTAGCAGGGCACCCCTTCGCTACCACTTAGCCCATGAATGGATATCGGTAATCCATTGGAGGAAGTAAATTCTCCTTAATGGCTCTAGGGCTCACCCACCGGATGAGGTTCCAGGGCGAGCCCGCCTTATCATTCGTTCCTGAGGCTCTGGCACCTCCAAAAGGTTGTTGATTAACCACAGCTCCAGTGGGCTTATCGTTTATGTAGATATTTCCTGCAGCATAGCGCAGGGCATCTATAGCTTTCTCTATTACTTTTCTGTCCTGTGCCCATATTGCCCCTGTGAGCCCGTAGGGAGAAGTAGTATCTACGAGCTGGAGGGAGTCTTCCCAAGCTTCATCTGGATATATGTACACCGTCAGGACAGGCCCAAATATTTCCTCTTCCATCAGGCGATGATGAGGGTCTTGGGTTAAGAATAAAGTGGGCTGAATAAAGTACCCCTCGCTTTCATCATAAGTTCCGCCTGCTAATAGGGAAATCACAGGATCACTCTTGCCCAGTTCTATGTAAGAGACTATTTTGTCGAAAGCCTTTTTATCTATCACAGCATTAATGAAGTTTCCAAGGTCTTCGGGAGGACCTATACGAAAATCCTGAATCATACTTATTACTCTATGGAGAGTTTCATTCGCTAAAGATTGAGGTAGGTAGGCTCGGGAGGCTGCGGAACACTTTTGCCCCTGATATTCATAGGCTCCACGGACAAGGGCTACTGCTACCTGTTGTGGATCAGCAGTCCTATGTACCCAAACAAAGTCCTTTCCCCCTGTCTCTGCTACTACACGAGGGTAATTAAGGTAAATGGAGAGATTCTCCCCTATCCTTCTCCATAGAAGGTTGAGCGTACTAGTTGAGCCAGTAAAATGAAGCCCTGCAAAGGCAGGATGCGCCAAAGCCACTTCACTTACAGTAGGACCTTGTGCCACGACCATATTGATAACTCCCTCTGGAAGTCCTGCCTCTAAGAGAATCTCTAAAATGACCCGAGCAGAGTATAGCTGCGTCTCAGCAGGCTTCCATACCACTACGTTCCCCATCAGAGCAGGTGCAGTAGGAAGGTTTCCAGCTATGGAAGCAAAATTAAAAGGTGTGATAGCTAAAACAAATCCTTCTAAGGGACGATAGTCTAAACGATTCAAGGTCCCTTTTGGGCTATGAGGCTGCCATCTCTGAATCCACTCCGCATAATGTACATTGAAACGCCAGAAATCTGCTAGTTCAGCGATTATATCTATTTCAGATTGAAAGATATTCTTGGACTGTCCAATCATGCAGGCAGCATTTGCTTGATAGCGGTACTTTTGAGAGAGGAGCTCAGCTGCCTTCAGGAAAATTTCGGCTCTTTTCTCAAAAGACCATCTCCGCCATTCTTCGTGAGCCCGAAGGGCTGCCTGAATAGCTGCTTCCACCCCCTTTGTATCCACCCTATAAGCCGTGCCAATCACCTGCTTCTTCCTGTGAGGAGGAGTTAGGGGAAAAGGCTCACCCCCCCAAAATTGCCCTCCGATGTAACTGCGGACTTCTACAGGCCGTTCGTATGCCTCTTTGAGGGCTGCTTCTAAATCGCTTCGTTCAAGCGAGCCCGGTGCATAAGATAGCACGGGCTCATTCTGTGGCAAGCTCATCCATTCCCCCATGCCACAAAAGTACAAGAAGGCTTTTCTCGCAAAATAACCGCACACACATACAATAAAACTTGATCCCCCATACAAAGCCAAATCATGTAGCACATTAGTTCAGCCTAATTATTTTGTTATGCGATGTATGCATTTATACCTCCTTCTAATCTTTTCCACCTCTCTTCTACTTGCCCAGCCTTCTTCTAAGCGGTGGCAAGTAGGGCTGCAGAGCGGTTTCAACATACCTGCCTATAGGTCCTCAAAAAAAATTGATAAAGCCATTACACTCTTAGGCTTTACGGGAGGCATAGACCTAAAATTCAATCTCACTTCAAATTGGAGTGTGAGAAGTGGTCTTTACTTTAGCCAACGCAACTCTGCTTATCTCGTAAAAGACAAGCACAAAAGCGATACAGTTATCGGCCCCATCAGAGACGAATATGTAGTACATATCCTAAATGATGGGAAGCTGAGCTTAGCCCATGTAGAGCTTCCTGTACTGTTTCAATGGGATCTCCGGCATTCTTCTTACTTCGCTGCCTATTTCCTGACTGGAGCTCATCTGGGCTACCGCGTATTTGCTCAAAATAGAGGTACTACCCAAGTCTCTTTGGAGGGGCTGGACTTTCTCCCTCTCTTTGGATTTTCGCCCCAGACTCGGCTCATAGTGGCAGAGGGCTCAATAAACAATGAAACCATTGAATTCCGCAATCTGGATACAGGTATATGGATAGGTGGAGGAAACGCTTATAAGATGGGCAAAGGCTGGATGAATTTTGAGGTTCGTAGCTTTTTAGGAGTTGTAAATATCTTAAAAAACCCACCGAGCGATAGACTATACAACGGTTCTGTGATGTTTCTGACAGGATACTCATTTTAGGGGCATGGAAACAGGATACCCCCGCCGAGAGGTTAACTTCACTTTGGCAGGTGTATTAATTGGGTTATTTTTAGCCGCCCTAGATCAAACAATAGTAGCTACAGCCCTACCCTTGATTTTAGATGAATTAGGCAAACACGCTTGGTATGGATGGGTAGGTGCCACCTATTTACTGGGAAGTGCTCTGGCAGCCCCCATCACAGGAAGGCTAACAGAATTACTCCCCAGAAAACCTGTGCTTCTCGCAGCTATGTTTGTATTCGGATTAGGTTCCAGCTTATGTGGAACTGCCCAGAGAGTAGGAGAACTATTAGCATTTAGATTCATACAAGGGGTGGGGGGAGGCGCGCTTTTTGCCTTAGCATTCACGACGCTGGCATGGTTTTTTTCCCCGCGAGAAAGGAGCAGGTGGGCAGGCCTAATAGGAGCGCTCTTTGGGTTAGCTTCGGCCATAGGCCCAGTCCTCGGAGGGTATTTAGCTGAGCATTACTCATGGCGCTGGATATTTTGGGGTAACCTACCTTTTCTCTTCCTTGCCGCTGGATTTGTGGGTCACTTTCTATCCTCCTACAATCCTATCAGAAGAGAAAAATTTGACACCTGGGGCACAATACTTCTTGCAGGATGGGCTATACCCTTCCTGTTGGCTTTCTCCTTTTGGGGACCCACTAAGCTCGGGCCCCCCGCCTGGGGAATCTTACTATTAGGAGTAGGAGTAGTTCTTTTCTTATTCTGGATTCAGGTGGAGAAAAAAGTTTCCAGTCCACTTTTTGACCTGAACCTGATACAGATACCTACTTTTCGCTATGCAATTATGATAGGTCTCTTTTTCAGTCCTGTATTCATGGGAGGTGTAACCTTCTTTCCGTTGTACTTACAAAAGGTGTTGGGTTATTCTCCTAATCAGAGTGGATTACTCCTTCTTGCCTTTACGCTGGGGGGGATATTAGGCACTGGTATCGCAGGCTTCTGGGTAAGCCGTCATGGGAGGTACAAAAGACTAATGACTATGAGTGCCCTTAGCCTGCTGGGCGCTTTTGGGTTAGGCACCTTTCTACTACCGCTGCGGATAAACTTTCTAATCTTGATCAGCCTGATGGTAGGGATAGCTTTTATATTAGGTCCCTTTCAAGCACTCATCAGCGTAATAGGACAAAACGATGTACCCCCTTCTCGGATAGGGTCCGCTACCAGCGCACTTCAGTTTATACGCCAAGCAGGCTCTACTATAGGCTTAGCTGGCTTAAATGCCCTATATGCCATAGGCTCCGATGGTAATAACCTTACACATGATGTGTGGCAAGGCATAAGATGGAGCTTAGGGGGAAGTACATTATTAACCGCAGCTTTGGTAGGAACAGTTTTACTACTTCCCAACAAGCCTTTGCGAAAGAAGCAACTTGAAGAGGTAGAGAGCTAAGCTTATAGTTGCCCCAAAAATCAGAAGTTCGCATCATGCAGAGCCATACGGCATATATATGGATTCATACGCCTGAGAAACGCGGGATAGTTCACCTCACACCCCAGATACGAGCTGAGGTAAAAAAATCAGGCATACAAGAGGGGCTTTGCTTAGTCTCTTCTATGCATCTTACCGCTTCGGTAATCGTACAAGATAATGAGAAGGGGCTCTTTGAGGACATTTTTGCATGGCTGGAA